>NZ_WNXE01000006.1:54817-61227 GCF_010993615.1 Arhodomonas sp. KWT
CGTGTATGGATCGGTGGTCTGGCAGCCGGCGAGCAGGGTGGCGGTCAGCAGTGCGAAGGCACCGGCTCTCATGGAAACGGAACGCATGGGTAGGTTCTCCCGTTCTGGTTGTCGAGGCGTGGCGGGCGTCGCCCGCCCGGACCTCTGGTATACTGTTTTTTGCGATGCAGCAAAAGCGCCGCCACGCCACAAGCGCGGCCGGCCCCTTGCGTGCGCATCGTCCGCACCAACACAGCGGGTATGCAACGTGAACGACGAATCGAACACCATCGACGGCCAGCCCGTCGTCATTCGGCGACTGCTCTGGCAGGAGCGCGGCGCGCTGGCCGCGCACCTGGAGCGACTCTCGGAGACCGATCGCTATCTGCGCTTCGGTGGCCGTGTCAACGATGCCTCTCTCATCGAATACGCCAACCGCAGCGACTGGCTGCAGCGCACCGTCTTCGGCGCCTTCGTCGGCGGTGATCTGCGTGCCGCCGGCGAGTGCCAGATCCTCGCCCGGGACTGGCCCCGGCAGGCCGAGCTGGCCTTCAGTGTCGAGGCGCCGGTGCAGGGCCGGGGCATTGGCACGCAGCTGTTCCAGCGCCTGATCACCTTCGCGCGCAACCGCCGGATCCGGCGTGTCTATCTCACGACGCTGCGCCACAACCGGCCTATGCGCCAGATCGCGCGGAAGTTCGGTATGACCCTGTGCAGCTGCGAGGACGAGGTGGAGGGGCGTATGGAGCTGATCGCACCCACGCCGGTATCGTTCTGGGACGAGGCGCTGGAAGAGGGCGGGGCCTGGTTCTGGACCGCGTGGAACGAGGCGGTGAGCGCCGGTATGCGGGAAGCAGGATCACGCTGACGGCGGTGGCCGGCGCACCGGGGAGTATCCCGGCGCGCCGGCCACCGGCTTATGCCGCTTCCATGTCTGCCGAATAGCTGCCGCGGCGGGCCTCGCCGTTGAGCCGGGCGCGCTGGTAGAAGGCCTGCTGGGCGGCCCCGATGCGGTCGCTGTGGCCGCGCCAGGCCTGCTGTGCGGGCTCCTGGAGGGCCCGGCCGTAGGAGAACGTCAGTGACCAGGGGCTGGCACCCCCGGCGGCGTTGATGGCGTTGAGGTTGGCGGTCGCCTCTGCCGGGGTCTGGCCGCCGGAGAGGAAGGCGATCGCCGGTACCGCCGCCGGCACCGTCCGCCTCAGCACCTGCAGGGTGTGCTCGGCCACGGCCTCGGGCGCCAGGCGCTCGCGCTCCTTGCCAGGCAGGATCATGTTGGGCTTGAGCACCATGTGCTCGAGGCTCACGCCGTAGCGGTAGAGCGCGTCGAAGACGCTACGGTGCACCCACTCGGTGATCGCCGCGCAGCGCTCCACGCCGTGATCGCCGTCCATGAGGACCTCCGGCTCCACGATCGGCACCATGCCGGCGGCCTGCACGAGTGCGGCGTAGCGGGCCATGACCTCGGCGTTGGCCGATACCGCCAGCGGTGTCGGGTTGTGTCCGCCGATGGTGTAGGTGTTGCGCCACTTGGTGAAGCGCGCGCCCTGTTCACGGAAGCCGGCGAGGCGCTCGGGCAGGCCGTCCAGGCCCTGGGTGATCTTGTCGCCGGGGGCGTTGACCAGATCGATGGTGCCCTTGTCGACCTTGATCCCGGGGACGATCCCCGAGGCCTCGCAGACCTCCGGCAGGGTGCGGCCGTCGTCGGCGCGCTGGCCGAGGGTCTCCTCGAAGAAGATCACTCCCCCGATGTAGTCCTCCACCCCCGGGGTGGACACCAGCAGGGAGCGGTAGGTGCGCCGGTTCTCCTCGGTGGATTCCACGTCGATGGCCTTGAAGCGCTTGGCGATGGTGCCGAAGCTCTCGTCCGCGGCAAGGATGCCCTTGCCGGGTGCGGCCATGCGCTCGATGGTCTCAGCGAGCTCGGTGTAGTCGGTCATGGGGACTCCAACCTCCGGGGTCTGGACGGGCGCGGGCGCGGCGGGCGCCCGCGGCAGTGTTTAAAGGTCTTTCGCGCTCGCTTATGGTACGACGGGTACCGGGCGCACCGGAAAACCGGTCGCCCGCGCGCACGGGCCGTATATCCTAATCAACGCGGGCCCGGGCGGCCACCGTCATCACAGGAGGAGAGAGCGATGCTCGCGAGCGCGTCCAGCTACGAGGCGCAGTGCCGGGCATTCCGCTGGCGGATACCGGCGGAATACAACATCGGTGTCGATGTGCTTGATCGCCACGCCGATGCCACCCCGCAGCACACGGCCATCATCCACGACCTCGGCGACGGCGGCGCCGAGCACTGGAGCTTCGAGCGCCTGCGCGCGGATTCCAACCGGCTTGCCAATGCCTTCGCCGGGCTCGGTCTGCAGCGCGGTGACCGGGTCGGCCTGCTGCTCTCCCAGCGCCCGGAGACGGTGGTCGCCCACACCGCCGTCTACCGTCTCGGCGGTATCGCGGTCCCGCTGTTCACCCTGTTCGGCCCCGACGCGCTGGCCTACCGCCTCGGCGACTGCGGGGCGCGGGTGCTGGTGACGGACGCCGCCTGTGCCGAGACGGTGGCGGCGCTGCGCGAGCGGCTGCCGGCACTGGAGACGGTGATCGTCGTCGGCGGCGACGCGCCGGCGGGGATGCACGCCTGGCGGACGCTGCTCGACGGGGCCTCGGCGGCGTTCACTCCGGTGACCACCCGGGCCGAGGATCCGGCGGTGATCATCTACACCTCGGGCACCACCGGCCAGCCCAAGGGGGCGCTTCACGCCCACCGGGTGCTGCTCGGCCATCTGCCGGGGGTGGAGCAGCCCCACGAGGGCTTCCCCCAGCCCGGGGACTGTTTCTGGACGCCGGCGGACTGGGCCTGGATCGGCGGCTTGCTGGACGTGCTGCTGCCCTCGCTGCACCACGGGGTACCGGTGGTCGCCCACCGGGCGCGGCGTTTCGACCCGGAGGCGGCCTTCGCCCTGATCGCCCGCCATGGGGTGCGCAATGCCTTCCTGCCGCCCACCGCGCTCAAGCTCATGCGCCAGGTCCCCGACGCCGCCGAGCGTTTCGGCCGGCACCTGCGCTCGGTGGGCAGCGGTGGCGAGAGCCTCGGTTCGGAGCTGCTGGACTGGGGCCGGGAGACCCTGGGGGTGACGATCAACGAGTTCTACGGCCAGACCGAGTGCAACCTCATAGTCGCCAACCGGGCGGGGCTGATGCCGTTGCGCCCGGGGTCCATGGGGCGCGCCGTGCCGGGCCACCGGGTGGCGGTGATCGACGAGGCGGGCAACGAGCTGCCCGCGGGGGAGGTGGGGGCGATCGCCGTGCACGCCCCGGACCCGGTGATGTTCCTCGGCTATTGGAACCGGTCCGAGGCCACCACGGAGAAGTTCCGCGGCGAGTGGCTGGTCACCGGCGACACCGGCTGCGTGGACGAGGACGGCTACTTCCGTTTCGTCGGCCGGGACGACGACGTCATCACCTCCGCGGGCTACCGCATCGGTCCAGGGGAGGTGGAGGATTGCCTGATGCACCATCCCTCTGTGGCGATGGCGGCGGTGGTGGGCAGCCCGGACCCGCTGCGCACCCAGGTGGTGAAGGCGTTTGTCGTGCCCGCCGAGGGGGTGACCGGCGACGAGGCGCTGGCAGAGTCGATCCGGCAGTTCGTGCGCGAGCGCCTCGCCGCCCACGAGTATCCGCGGGAGGTGGAGTTCGTCGCCGAGCTGCCCATGACCACCACCGGCAAGATCATCCGCCGGGAGCTGCGCGAGCGCGAGCAGCGGCGCAAGGGCGGCGGCTGAGGCGCGTGCACCGGTGCAGCCGGGGGCGCTATGATGCGCGCACCATATACGTCCCGCTGCCTGGAGTACCGATGCTACAACGTGACACCAGTCTGCCTCCGGCGGTCTTCGCGCTGCTGGTCGTGAACGCGCTCGTGTTCGGCGCCGAGCAGCTCATCGGCATGACGGCGGCGGATCAGCTCGCTCTCTGGCCCCTGGGTACGCCGGACGTCGCGCGCACCGCCACCGGGCTGATGCGCGTGCCGGACTTCGCGGTCTGGCAGCTGGTGACGTACGGCTTCCTCCACGGCGGGCTGTTCCACCTGTTCGTCAATATGTTCGCGCTGTGGATGTTCGGCACGCCCATCGAGCGGACCCTGGGCACGCGGGCGTTCACGAGCTACTACTTCGTCTGCCTCGTCGGTGCCGGGCTGATCCAGCTCGTGGTCGCGACCATGGCCGCCGGCAACGGCATGATCTATCCCACCGTCGGCGCCTCCGGCGCGGTGTTCGGCATCCTGCTGGCCTTCGGCATGTTCTTCCCCAACCAGCAGGTCATCCTCATCTTCCCGCCCATCCCCATGAAGGCGAAGTACTTCGTCATCCTCTACGGCGCCTTCGAGCTCTTCGCGGGGGTGACCAACACCTTCTCCGGCGTGGCCCACTTCGCGCATCTCGGCGGCATGGCCTTCGGATTCGTCATGATCCTCTACTGGCGGGGCCGGCTGCCGATCAAGCCGCGCCGCCGCCTCAACCTCTAGGGCAACGCCCCGGGCTCACAGCAGCTCGGCCTGGGCGTCGGCGACCACGGCGCGGAAGCGCCGTTCGTGGGCGAGCAGCCAGCGCTTGCGCTCCAGTCCGCCGCCGTAGCCGGTCAGGCTGCCGTCCGCGCCGATCACCCGGTGGCAGGGGATGATCACGGCGATGGGGTTGCGGTTGTTCGCCAGTCCCACCGCACGGGCCGCCCCCGGCGTGCCCAGGCGCCGGGCGACGTCGCCGTAGCTCGCCGTTTCGCCGTAGGGAATCGCCAGCAGCGCGTCCCATACCCGGCGCTGGAACGCCGTGCCCGCCGGGGCAAGCGCCAGGTCGAAGCCCTCGCGGTCGCCGGCGAAGTAGGCGTTGAGCTGGGCCCGGACCTCGGTGAAGGCGGTGTCGTCACGCTGCCAGCCCGCCGCCGGGTCCGGGCGCGGATCGCCGGGATCGCGCAGGTCCAGGTGTGTGAGCGCGTATCCGTCGCCAGCGAGCAGGAGCTCGCCGATGGGGCTGTCCATCAGGGTGTAGCGCAGGGTCATGGTCCTTATCCTCCGCTGGCGCTTCGGTGCCAGAGATGCATGGCGGCGTAGGCGCGCCACGGGCGCCACGCCAGGGTGCCGGCGCGGACGTCGGCGGGACGCTCCGCGCCGACCGCGCGGCGCAGGGCGAGGTCGCTCTCGGGGAAGGCGTCCGGGTCCGCCAGCGCCCGCATGGCGACGTACTGGCTGGTCCACGGACCGATCCCGGGGATCGCGGTGAGCGCCGCGGTGGTTGCCTCCAGGGTGGCGGTGGGGGCGAGGGAGACGGCATCGTCGGCCACGGCCCGGGCAAGGGCCTGGATCGTGCCGGCGCGCCGGCTCGGCAGGCCGCAGTCGATGATCGACTGCAGCGGCGCCTCGGCAAGGGTCCGGGGCGTGGGGAAGAGCCGGTTCAGGTCCGGCCACGGCGTCCCTGTCGGTGCGCCGAAGCGCTCGATGAGCCGGGTGAAGACCGTGGTCGCCGCCCGTACCGCGATCTGCTGGCCGATCACCGTGCGCACCGCGATCTCGAAGCCGTCGATCGCGCCCGGGACGCGCAGGCCGGGGGCGGCGGCGACGGCGTCCGCGAGGCGCGGATCGCCGCTGAGGTGGGCGTCGATCACGCCGGGCGTGGCGTCCAGGTCGAAGAGGTGGCGCAGGCGCGCGCGCAGCGGGGTGAGCACCGGCAGCAGCGAGGGCGCCACCGAGATCCGGACCACCGGGCGGCGCGGGTCGTTGACCGCCTCGATCCATCCCGTGTGTTCGCCGATGCGCACCGTGCGCCGGTAGTAGTGCACCCCGTCGGTCTGCTCCACCGCCGGGGCGCCGCGACCGCCGAGGAAGGTCACCAGCGGTGACCACGCCAGCGGCGGGCGGTAGCCGAGCTTGAGTGTGACGGCCTGCGGCTCGCCCGCCGGACGGCGGCGCCGCAGGGCACTCGGTGTCAGCCGGTAGCGGCTGCGGAAGAGGTGGTTGAAGCGCCGGACACTGCTGAAGCCGGCGGCGAAGGCGACGTCGGCGACGCGCATGGACGTGTCCGTGAGCAGCTGCTTGGCGAGCAGCAGCCGGCGCGTCTGTGCGAGCTCCACCGGCGTGACGCCGTAGGCCTGCTGGACGAGGCGGCGCAGCTGCCGCGCGCTCACGCCGAGCTCGGCGGCGAGGGCGTCCACGCCGCCGTCGGTCAGGGCCCCGGCCTCGATGCGTGCGACTGCGATGTCGGCGGTACGGCGCGGCGAGTCCAGCGGCGAGGCGCCCGGGGCAAGCTCGGGACGGCAGCGCAGGCAGGGCCGGAAGCCCGCCGCCTCGGCGGCGGCCGCGTCCGCGAAGAAGCGGCTGTGTTCGCGCCGCGGCACCCGTACGGTACAGACCGGACGGCAGTAGATGCCGGTGGTGGACACACCGACGAAGA
>NZ_WNXE01000006.1:61324-64972 GCF_010993615.1 Arhodomonas sp. KWT
GAACGCCCCGTCGAAGCGGGCGTCACGCGCCTGTACGGCCTGGTAGCAGTGATCGGGATCGAGTTCCATGATGCGAGTCTAGATCGTCCCGCGGCGGGATGTCTCGCCGTTTTCGGACGCCTGATCCACGCCCGACTTCCGGGTTTTTCCGGGCGGCGGACAGGAGCGGGCGGGATGCGTGGGCGTTTGCGGACCGCCCGGCGCGCCTACAGGCGCGCTGGTGACACGGGAGCTTTCGTGACGCCGTCGTGCAGGCTGCATCGGCGGTGCGAACTCTGGCATAGTCGACCCACGGGTCGAAGCGGGGCGCCGGGCGTTCCGCACGGATCCGCAATCGATCTCAGGCAGCCGGCCGGGATGGGCCGGTAAACCGGTCTTCCGAGTGGACCGCACAACACAGGCCGAATAAGGAGTGAGCAGCATGGCTAGCCGCATCGATAACCAAGTCGCCCTGGTAACGGGGGGATCCCGTGGTATCGGCAAGGAGATCGCCCTGGAGCTGGCGCGTCTCGGCGCCCGTGTCGCCATCAACTACAACAGTGGTGCCGACGGCGCGAAGGCCGTTGCCAGCGAGGTCGAGGCCCTGGGCAGCGAGTGCCTGGTGCTGCAGGGCAACGTGGCGGACAAGCACGAGGCCCGCGGCCTGGTCCAGAAGACCATCGAGCACTTCGGACAGCTCGATATCCTGGTCAACAACGCCGGCATCACCCGCGACAAGACCCTGAAGAAGCTCACCGACGACGACTGGGAGGAGGTGATCAACACCAACCTCAACAGCGTCTACTACACGGTCAGCGCCGCCTACTCCCACATGATGGACCGCAACTACGGACGGATCGTGAACATCAGCTCGTTCGTGGGCCAGGCCGGCAACTTCGGGCAGACGAACTACGCCGCGAGCAAGGGCGGCATCATCGCGTTCACCAAGAGCGCCGCGCAGGAATTCGCCAAGCACAACATCACGGTGAACGCCATCGCGCCGGGCTTCACCGAGACCGAGATGCTGCAGAAGGTGCCGGAGGAGATCCGCGAGAAGATCCTCGCCAAGATCCCCATGCGCCGTTTCGGCGAGCCCAACGAGATCGCGCGTGCGGTGGTCTTTCTCGCCGCGGACGGCGACTACATCACCGGCCAGCAGATCAACGTCAACGGCGGCGTCTACATGTAATGCCGTCCCGGAGGGCGCCCGCGGGCGCCCTCCGGCAGGGCTCAGGCCAGCAGCTCGCGGGCCTGGGCCGTGTCCATGTTCCCGCCCGTGATCACCAGCGCGGTGGCACCCTCCGCCGCGGCGGGCACCGCCCCGTCGAGCACCGCTGCCAGTCCCACGGCCGCCCCCGTCTCCACGTACAGCCGTCCCTGGGTCATCAGCGCCCGCGTGGCCCGGGCGATGGCGTCGTCGCTGACGGTGACGATGTCGTTCACCCAGCGGCGGCTGGCCGCGTAGGTGTACTTGCCCACCACCACCGGTGCGAGGCTGGGGGCGATCGTGCTGACGCCGTCCAGTGCGGCCTCGGCGCTGTCCCTGTCCCAGGCGTTGCGCATGGTCGCCGCGCCCTCGGGCTCGACACCGATGAGCTCGATGTCCGGGCGCTGGCTGCGGATGGCTATGCCGAGCCCGGAGACGAGCCCGCCGCCGCCGATGGGGCAGAGCACCCGCCCCAGCCGCGGGATCTGCTCCAGCATTTCCAGGCCCACGGTGCCCTGGCCGGCCATGATCCGCGGGTTGTCATAGGGGTGCACCAGGGTCAGGCCGCGCTCCTCGCGCAGCCGGTGGCACTCGGCCACCGCGGCCTTGATGTCCCCGTGGATGATGACCTCCGCGCCAAAGGCGCGGGTGGTCTCGATCTTCATCGTGCTGGAGCCCTCGGGCATCACCACCGTGACCGGTACCCCCTGGCGCTCCGCCGCCCAGGCCAGGGCCATGGCGTGGTTGCCAGCGGACACGGTGATCAGCCCGTTGCCCGTCTCCTCCGCGGTCGCGGTCGCCGTCCAGTTGTAGGCCCCGCGCACCTTGAACGAGCCGGTGCGCTGGAGGCTCTCGGCCTTGACCCAGAGCTCCGTGCCGAGCGATGCCGAGAGGTCCTGGGCCGGGAACGCCGGGGTCGGCGGGATGGCGGGGCGGATGCGCGCCGCCGCGGCGCGCACCGCCTCGAGGTCCGGGAGCTCCGGGGCGTCAGCGGACACAGGCATCGCGGTTCACCGTGGTCAGGAATTCGCAGCCGGTACCAGTGACGGTGATCGTGTCGGAGAGGAACGCGTCCCCCTGGCCGGAGCCGAGCAGCCAGCTCATCAGGTGGAAGACCATCCCCTCGCGCAGCTTCATGTCGGAGTTCCTGCGCAGGCCCACGGGCACGCCGCTGCCCGACCAGCTTGGCGGGTAGCCGATGCCCACCGAGTAGCCACAGTGGTGGCGGTGGTAGTGGGACAGGCCGTTGCGGTCGAGCACGCCCTGCCAGGCCTCGTAGACGTCGCCGGCGGGGACCCCGGGGGCAATGGTGCCCGCGGCGGCCATCATCGCCTCCTGGCAGATCTCGTTGATGCGCTGCGCCTCGGCGGGCTGTTCGCCGATGAACGCCAGCCGCCCCATGGGGGCGTGGTAGCGGCGCACGCAGCCGGACATCTCCAGGAACAGCAGATCGCCATGGACGAGGTTGCGGTCCTCCCAGGTGCCGTGCTCGTGGTCGAGGTTGGCGGTGGTGCGCACCAGTGGCACGAAGCCGGGATAGGTGCCGCCGCGGCGGAACATGGCGTCGTAGATCGCCGCCATCACCTCGCGGGCGTTCATGCCCGTGCCGGCGGTGGCGATGGCCGAGAGCATCATGGAGTCGGAGATCGCCGCGGCCTCGCGGGTCAGGGCGAGCTCGTCGGCGGACTGCACCAGGCGCACGTCGTCGATCAGGCTGCCGATGTCCTCCCAGTTCGCCTCCGGCGTGCCCTCGATGATCCCGTCGAGCACGGCGTAGGGCAGGAAGGTGCTGGTCTGGTCGACGGCGATCTGGCCGCTGGCGAGGCCGGCATCGTTCAGCGCACGCACGGTCTCGCGCACCGCCGCGGAGCTCATCAGCGGCGGCCGCCGGCGCGGCTCACGGGTGATCTCGCCCGCCGCACCGGTGAGCGAGAGCGGGTCGTCCGCTGCCGGCGCGGAGCCGTCGGTATAGCCGATGTGGATCAGGTCCGGGACCTGATCGCGTACCACGGCCTGTTCCATCGCCCGGGTCACCAGCATGGGCTGGCCCTTGGCGGGGAAGATCAGGAGCTGGCAGGCGAAGTAGCCCATGTGGTCGAGACCGGAGAGGTAATTGATGTTCTCCGGACTGGCAATGAGCAGGGCGTCGTGTCCCTGCTCGGACATGCGTTCGCGGACCAGGCGTCGCCGACGCTCGTACTCGGCGTCGGAGAAGTAACGACCGCTCGCCTGCTGCATGGGAGGTCTCCTCTGCTGATGTGCTGCATGATCGGCGATGGTGTCCGGTTCGCCCGCCGCGGCGATCCCGACGATTCTTCAAGCGGTCTATGATGGCGCGCTTCAGGACCCTTCGGGAAGGGGGGGAGCAGCGATTTCAGGCGGCGTCGGCGCGCGCCAGCCCGTCGAAGAACCGTTCGACCTCGCCGATCTGCTCCTGCGGGTCGTCCAGGCGCACGAGCCCG
>NZ_WNXE01000700.1:0-874 GCF_010993615.1 Arhodomonas sp. KWT
GAGGTAGCGGTGCACCAGCCAGCCGAGCACCGCCGCCGTCGCCAGGGCGACGTAGAACAGCGTGTACTCGAAGGGCAACCGCTCCAGGCCGATGCCGAGCACGCTGGGACGCGAGAGGATCAGCCCGTCGCTGCCGCCGGTGTAGTGGTAGAACTTCTCCAGCACGGCATAGAAGACCATGGAGAACGCCAGGTTGAGCATGCCGAAGAAGATGTAGCGGTAGCGCACTACGAACAGCCCCACCAGCAGCCCCAGCACCCCGCTGCCAAGCGCGCCGATCACCAGCAGGGTGAGCAGCTCGCCGCCCCCCATCAGCCGCGCGGCGAAGGCCGCGACGTAGGCGCTGGCCGCGAAGAACAGGGCGTGCCCGAAGGAGACCTGGCCGGCGCGCAGCAGCACCACGATGCCGAGCACCGCGAGCCCCTTGGCAATCGCCAGCACCAGGAAGGTCTTGCTCCAGGGCGCGAACAGGGGCAGGAGCGCGATCAGCGCCACCACCCCGAGCAACAGAAACCGGCCGCCGCGCATGTCAGATCTTCCTCGTCTGGACCGTGCCGAACAGCCCGTTGGGACGGACCAGCAGCACGAGCATCATGATGAAGTAGGGCATCAGCACGTCGAGCTCGGGCATCAGATAGATCGCGAACGAGCGCCCCAGGCCGATCAGCACGGCGGTGACCGCCGCCCCCTCGACCTGCCCCAGCCCCGCGGTGACCACCACCGCGAAGGAGAGCACGATCATGTCCGCGCCCATGCCGAGCTGCACCGCCGTGGTCGGCGCCGCGAACGCGCCGCCGAGGGCGGCCAGCACGGTGCCGATGGTGAAGGTCAGCAGGAACACCCGGTTGGCGTTCACCCCCATGGCCGTCGCCGC
>NZ_WNXE01000701.1:0-872 GCF_010993615.1 Arhodomonas sp. KWT
CCACTCTCCGGCCACGTCGACCCACAGGCCTGACGGCGAGACCAGTCCCTCCGGCGTGGTGGCGGCGTCTTCCGTGCCGTGGGTGAGGGCCCCGGTCGCCCCTCGCGTGGCGCTCGTGGCATGGGCGATCATGCCGTCGCGCACCAGCTCGCGGGCCCTGCGGGACGCGGTCATCGCGACGGGATGGATGTCGGCGGCGGTCTGCTCGAAGGCCTGCGTGATCCCTTCCGAGGACAGCCCGGCGAGCCGTGTGAACAGCGCCCCGGTGACGCCGTCGTCCGCGTTGGCGCCGTCCACGGGACGGATCCCGTCGAGCGCGCGTGCCGCGGCGACCGCGTTGTTTCGCCCGTTGGTGGCCACGGTGTCGGCGTAGCGCTGGGGGGTCACCGCCAGGGTCACGTCGTTCGGGTTGTAGAGCACCACGAAGCGGGTGTCGGCGGGCAGGCCGGCCGCGGGCTGGACCAGGGTGTCGTAGGTCCCGGTCACGCCGCCCTCGGCCTCCACGACCCGGAACAGGTCGCCGACCGCCGGGGAGAAGGTGTTCTCGGCGTCGCCGGGGATGCCGCGGAGCTGTGCGGTGATGGTGCCGTCCGCGGTGTAGACGCTGTTCGCACCGGTGAGCAGCACGCGGTCGTAGTTGCCGGCGCCCGTGCCGGTCCCGTAGCCGTCGATCTCGACGACGTAGTTGCTGCCGTCCATCTGGGTGACGCTGCCCGTGACCGTGAGGGTGCCGGGGGAGTTGCCCGGGGCGAGCGTGCCCGTCACCGAGATGTCGCCGCGCACGTGGCCGGAGCCGCCCATCGTGCCGTCGCCGTCCACCCACACGTTGCCATCGAAGCCGGCGTTGAACGCCAGCTCGCCCTCGTGCACGC
>NZ_WNXE01000702.1:0-870 GCF_010993615.1 Arhodomonas sp. KWT
CGGAACAGCTCCTCGATGGCCAGCTCCCGGGCCAGGGGGTCGCTGCTGTCTTCCAGCTCCCGGGGGTACTCCCATAGCAGTCGTACGGTGCCCGAATCCGCGTCGCGAACCTCGAGCTGGGGGTTCGAGCCGTTCAGTCGGGCGTCAATGCGGTAACTCATCGCTGTCCCTCCTTCGCATCCTGAACATAAATAATAATCATTGTTATTTGTGTTGCAACCTATTGTGTTGCCAAGCCTCAAGCGTGACGTCACCCCGCAAAGGCGTTACATTGACGCCCAGCCGGGATTACAGAGCGAGTCGGATATAGCGACAGCCATGCCTTAGCGACCAGCAGAGTCGACCGGCGACGGGGGCAGGGGCAGGAATCAACAGAGGCCGGGCAAAACCGGTCCCGAATTACCCGCAAGACGTAAGGAGACAGCTATGTCCCAGAATCATCATGACGAAAGCCGTCGTCGCTTCCTGCGTGCCGGACTCCTGGGTGCCGCGGCGGTGCCGCTGAGCACGCTGATGGTCGGGCGCAAGGCCCACGCGCAGAGCGACATGCCGAAGCTGGCCGAGGACGATCCGGCCGCTCAGGCCCTGAGCTATACCCACGACTACACCACCACGGACAACCCCGCTCACCAGGAAGGGGCGCACTGCGCCAACTGCCAGCTCTACACCGGCGACCCGAACGCCGACTGGGGCCCCTGCAGCGCCTTCCCCGGCAAGCGGGTGAATACCCAGGGCTGGTGCTCCGCCTGGGTCAAGAAGGCCTGAGGCCACGCCATCGACGGGCCGGCATCCCGCCGGCCCGTCGGCTGATCGATCCTTCCCGCCTTTCCCGATCCTCCCCGCCTGATCTTTCGTGGACCGACAGCTCCT
>NZ_WNXE01000703.1:0-868 GCF_010993615.1 Arhodomonas sp. KWT
GGCCGGGGGACCGTCAGGCGCTTGCCCGTCGTTAGTCGGGCAACAGTTGCGTTGACATATAACAATAACGCGCGCGGTTCGGGAAACCAATAGCGGCATTGGCTGCAACCGCGGCGGTGACGCTCCTTTGATGGCGAGCCGCCGTCGGTCCCGGGTAAACAGAGCATGTGACGCACATCATTTACGGGGCGGCGCACTCCGGGCGAAATCTCTTTACCGGGGCCCGTTCACTCTCGTGCCCCCGTGAATGACGCGTTCGGCGTTTCGAACGCGGATGTGGTGGTGAAATGCGCCAGCTGACACGTATCCACGGCCTCTCCCGCAGCCCGGTCTTCGGCCTGCATCCACGTCTCCGGCGGTCCGTGCGCGGACCCTGCCCTGAGTGCGTTGCCGTCGTTCCGGTCGCCGGCGAGGGGGACGGGAGCTACGGCCACGATTCCTTCATCCGCTCTGCGCCCGGCCCCGTGCCGTTCCACTGACCGCTATGCTGCTTCTCGACGCACTCAGTCCCGCCCCGCGCACGGTGCGCATGTACGTGGCGGAGAAGAATCTCGCCCTGCCGATGCGGCAGGTGGACGTGTTTGCCGGCGAGAACCGCCGGCCACCGTATCTCGCGCACAACCCGGCCGGGCAGACCCCGGCACTGCTGCTGGACGGCGGCACCTGCATCGCCGAGTCGGTGGCGATCATGGAATATCTGGAAGAGCTGCATCCCGACCCGGCGCTGATCGGTGCGACGGCCGGCCAGCGTGCCGAGACGCGCCAGTGGCAACGGCGTGTCGAGCTCAACATCACCGAGAACATCCACAATGCCTACCACTATGCCGAAGGGCTGGCGCGCTTTCGTGACCGGATTCCGGTCGAGCCC
>NZ_WNXE01000704.1:0-866 GCF_010993615.1 Arhodomonas sp. KWT
GTGCTGGCGGCTTCTGCGGTGCACAACCCCGCGATCCTGCTCAACTCCGCCAGCGACGACTGGCCGGACGGCCTTGCCAACCGCAGCGGCCAGGTCGGGCGCGGGTTCATGACCCACTCGGTGGCGGGAATCTACGGCCTGTTCAAGGAGGACACCGAGCCGTTCATGGGGGTGAGCGGCGCCCAGCTGAGCTGCCGCGACGGCTACGGCAAGGACCGGGAGCAGGGTTTCGGCAGCTACCAGTGGCTGATCGCCCCGGCGATGAAGCCGAATGGTCTCCTCGGTATGGCGGTCACCCGGGCGGACCTCTACGGTGACGCCCTGCATGCGTTCATCCGGCGGGCCTCCCACCACATGGCGAACATGCTCGCGATGGGCGAGGACCTCCCCGACCCGGATAACCGGGTCGTGCTTGGCGAGGGGCGTGACGGCTACGGCCGGCGCCCCGCGAAGGTGGTTCACCGGTTCACCGACGACGCCATGGCGGTGCACCGCCACGCCCGCGGGGAGGGGCTCGCGGTGATGCGGGCCGCCGGGGCGGACGAGGCCTGGGCGGGGCCGCTCGGCACGGCGCACATGATGGGTGGCACGCCCATGGGCAGTGATCCTGCGGATTCGGTGGTGGACGGCTACGGGCGCAGCCACGATGTGCCCAATCTCGTGCTGGCGGGCACTGGCCTGTTCCCCACCGCCGGGGCGAACAACCCGACCTACACCATGTATGCCGTGGCGCTGCGGGGCGTCGAGCGACTGATCGACGACTGGGATGCCGTCGCCGCCTGAATTGATCGGGGTCAACTGCCCGGGACCTCCGGCGGGGTAGAGTCGCGATATTTCCGAAAGATATATGGATATTCGGATAACAC
>NZ_WNXE01000705.1:0-863 GCF_010993615.1 Arhodomonas sp. KWT
GCCATGGTCGCGGGGGCGGCGCTGCTCGCGCTCTGAGACGGCCCTCTCCGGTGCCGGCGCCCGGGGGGATGGTGCGGACCGGCGGGAACGGCTGTCCGGTGGTCGATGCGTGCGCCGCACAACCGCCCGGCGCGCGGTGGCCCGCCGGGACGGGTCCGGATTGTCTGACCCCGGGGGTTCTGATAACTTTCCCGCCATTCCGGACCGGTTCGTGCCGGGCTCTTTCCTCCTCGGTTTTCGAAGGCTCTAATGACGCGATTTATCTTTATCACCGGCGGCGTCGTCTCCTCGCTCGGCAAGGGGATCGCGGCGGCCTCGCTGGGTAGCGTGCTGCAGGCCCGCGGGCTGTCGGTGACCATGGTGAAGCTCGATCCCTACATCAATGTGGACCCGGGCACCATGAGCCCCTTCCAGCACGGTGAGGTCTACGTCACCGATGACGGTGCCGAGACCGACCTGGACCTGGGGCACTACGAGCGCTTTCTGCGCACGCGCATGACGCGCAACAACAACTACACCACCGGCCGGATCTACGAATCGGTGATCCGCAAGGAGCGCCAGGGCGATTACCTCGGCGGCACCGTGCAGGTCATCCCGCACATCACCGACGAGATCAAGCGCAGCATCGAGCAGGGTGCGGACGCCGCGGACGTTGCGCTGGTCGAGATCGGTGGCACGGTGGGCGACATCGAGTCGCTGCCTTTCCTGGAGGCGATTCGCCAGATGGGCTCCGAGCTCGGCTCCGAGCGCTGCCTGTTCGTGCACCTTACCCTGGTGCCGTTCGTCGGCGCGGCGGGCGAGATGAAGACCAAGCCGACCCAGCACTCCGTCAAGGAGCTGCGCTCCATCGGTATCCAGCCGGA
>NZ_WNXE01000706.1:0-863 GCF_010993615.1 Arhodomonas sp. KWT
CATCGAAAGGCATCCACGCAGGCATCCGGCAACGTCCCGGATACGCCGGGCCGGTTGCGTACAAACGGATGAAAATCATTATTGTTATTGCTAGTCTCCGCCTTCCAACACCTGCCCAGGGAGACCGCAATGACGACCAACACCCATGGCCCCCCGCTCGCAAGCGCCGGACGGCTCATCGGTACCAGTGCGCTGGCCTGCCTGGCCGTCGCCGCCCATGCCGAGGAAGAGCAGGCCATTACGCTGGACGAGACCGTGGTGGTCGGCAGCCGCGCCCCGGCGAAGATCAGCGACCTGCCCGGCACGGTCTGGGTGGTGGAACCCGAACAGTTCATGGAGCAGGTACGCGGCGGGGCCTCCCTGAAGGAGGCGCTGGGCAAGCTCATCCCCAGCCTCGACGTCGCGCCCCAGGGCCGCACCAACTACGGTCAGAACATGCGCGGCCGCTCGGTGCTGGTGATGATCGACGGCGTCTCGCTGAATTCCTCGCGGGGCATCAGCCGCCAGTTCGACAGCATCGACCCGTTCAACATCGCCCGGGTGGAGGTCCTGTCCGGCGCCACGGCACTGTACGGCGGTGGTGCCACCGGCGGGATCATCAACATCATCACCAGGCGCGGTGACAGTGGCGGCCCCGACTTCGCCACCCAGACCGGCGCGACCAGCGGCTTCAATGACGGCGACGACTACCAGGCACGGGGCGCACAGTCCGTGAGCGGCGGCAGCGAGCGGGTACGCGGCCGGCTCGGCCTCGCCTACCAGCGCAACGGCGGCTTCTATGACGGTAGCGGCGAGCAGATCATTCCGGACATCTCGCAGACGGACCTCCAGTACAACCGCAGCATCGACCTGACCGGCTCGCT
>NZ_WNXE01000707.1:0-863 GCF_010993615.1 Arhodomonas sp. KWT
TGCACCTCCCCGCTCAGCTCTGCCGCGGCATCCCCCGGCGCGAGCTGCGCGGGGACGTCCTCCAGCGCCGCCATCGGCGCCGCCACGAGTTCCAGCAGCTGACGCGCCGCCGCCGTGGGCACGATCTCCCGGCCGCGGCGCTCGAACAGCGTGATCCCGAGGGCATCGGCGAGCTCGTGCAGGGCCTGGCTGACCGCCGCCTGACTCAGGTGCAGCGTCGACGCCGCACGCTTGACCTGACCGGTGCGCACGACCGTCGCGAATATCTCGAGCTGGCGCAGGGTGAAGCGATGCATGAGCGCGACGATTCAGTATTGCCTAAGTTATAAATAAATAATAATCGATTTTACGGAATAATTCCCGCGGGTACCGTCTCGCCATCCTTTACCGACGGAGACCGACATGCCCGCCGAGACCACCACCGCCCGCCGGCCGTCCCCGGCGCTGGATCGCTTTGCCGCCGTCGCCCCGGGGCTCGCCCTGTGCGCCGTGCTCGCCGGCCTGTCCTACGCCATCGCCGCCTGGCCGGCGCTCAACCAGGCCGTCCCCCTGAGCGCGTTGACCGTGGGCATCCTCGCCGGTGTGCTCGTGCGCCTGTGCGTGCCGATCCCGGCGTCCATGGAACCCGGGATCCGCTGGACGCTGCACTACGTGCTGCGCACCGGCATCGTACTGCTGGGCTTCCGGCTGGTGCTGCAGGACATGCTCTCGGTCGGCATGGGCGGGCTCGCACTGGTGGTGCTCGCGGTGGGCAGCACCCTGACCCTGGCGGTGGTGCTCGGACGGGCGCTCCGGCTGCCGGACACCCTGAGCGTGCTCGTCGGCTCCGGCACCGGGATCTGCGGCGCCTCCGCCGTGGTGGC
>NZ_WNXE01000708.1:0-862 GCF_010993615.1 Arhodomonas sp. KWT
TGGTGGCCAAGCGCGACGAGCCGATCACGCCCTTCGTGGACCGCATCCGGGAGCTGCGCGACCGCCTCGGTGTCGCCACCGTGCTGGTAATGGGCGGCTCCGGCGACTACTTCGCCCACGCCGATGCCGTTATCCAGATGCATGACTACCTCCCGCGGGACGTCACTGCCGAGGCCCACCGCATCGCCGAGGCGCACGCCGGGCAGCGCCGGGAGGAGGGCGAGCGCGACCTCGCGGCGCCGCGCCCGCGGGTGCTCCAGCCCCGTTCCCTCGATCCGCGTACCGGCAAGGGCAAGCCCCGGGTCAAGGTCCGGGGCGTGGATACCCTGGTCTATGGCGAGGATGAGGTCGACCTGCGCGCCGTGGAGCAGCTCGTCGACCCGAGCCAGGTCCGCGGGGTCGCGCGGGTCCTGGCCCGTCTGGCTGAATCCGATGAGGTATGGCTGTCCGCACCGGCGGATGCCGTAGCACGCCTGCTGGAATCGGACTGGACCGGGCTCACGGCCCGGCCCGACGGCGACCTCGCCCGCCCCCGCATCGCGGAGGTCATGGCGGCCCTCAACCGCTTGCGGGGCGTGCGCCTGCGCGCCGGCGGCGGGTGACGGCGTCCCGCCGCGTTGGGATTGGTAATCAGTCGTCCTGGGTGGTCTCCTCCTCAACGGCCGAGATGCCCGTTTGTGATGTCACGTCTCGTTGTGGATCGGCGGCGATGTCGCACACGGCCGGCGGCCGTGCACGACCTACCGTTACTGCGCGCTGGCGGGTGAACCCGTTTGCGCGGTGGTGCCGGGGCACACCCTCTCCCCAACCCACTCTCCCGTGAAGGGAGAGGGGCCCGGAGCGTAGGGTGGGGCACACCCGA
>NZ_WNXE01000709.1:0-861 GCF_010993615.1 Arhodomonas sp. KWT
CGCCCTGCCCGGCAGCCTCCAGCCCGACATCGACGCCGCCCGCCGCGCCCACGGCCTCGAGGCGCACGGCGACGAGCGCGAGGACTACCGCAGCGCCGGCACCGGCCACTACCTCGTCTCCCTCGAGGCCCAGCGCGCCCACATCCCCTACCGCCCCGCGCTCGAGCACCCCCGCCCCGTGCTCGCCGGCCCCCAGACCGCCACCGTCGTCGGCCCCGAGGGCGAGGAGATCCACACCGATCACCTCAACCGCGTGAAGGTCCGCTTCCACTGGGACCGCCTCGCGCGCGGCGACGAGCGCGACAGCTGCTGGCTGCGCGTCGCCGAACCCAGCGCCGGCGCCGGCTGGGGCGCGGTGTTCACCCCCCGCGTCGGCCAGGAGGTGCTCGTCGACTTCCTCGACGCCGACCCCGACCGACCGCTGATCACCGCGCGCGTGTTCAACGCCGCCACCCCGCCGCCGTGGCACAGCAACGGCCTGCTCTCGGGGCTGCGCTCCCGCGCCTACCGCGCCAGCGGCCACAACGAGCTCGTCTTCGACGACGCCACCGGCCAGCAGCGCCTGCGCCTGGCCAGCGACCACGCCGCCAGCCAGCTCAACCTCGGCTACCTCATCCACCAGCGCGACAACCACCGCGGTGCGCTGCGCGGCAACGGCTTCGAGCTGCGCTCCGACGCCTTCGGCGCCGTGCGCGCCAACCAGGGCCTCTACCTCACCACCTGGGGCCAGCCCGGTGCCGGCGGCGACCAGCTCGACCTCACCCCCGCGCGCGAGCAGCTCGCCAGCGCCCACCGCCTCGCCGAGCGCCTCTCCGGGAGCGCCACCGCCCACCGCGCCGAGGCGCTCGAGGCGCACACCGA
>NZ_WNXE01000070.1:0-14222 GCF_010993615.1 Arhodomonas sp. KWT
GGAGGGGCAACACCTGCGCCTGCTCTCCTGCCAGACCCTGTCGGGCGGCGTGATCTGGCTGCGACACGAGATCGCGCACGGCTGACCCGGAACGGCACCGCACCGGGCGGCGGCCACCGCCTCGGCGACGACCGTGCCACGGGCGTATCGCGATCCGCACGGGTGTACACGCACCGACACTCGGAGTGACAAGGGAGCCTGTCCATGAAGACCTCCACCCTGACGCTGACCGCGATCCTGACCCTGGCCTGTGCCGGGCGCGCCCTCGCCGAGGGCATGCAGGTCTCCAGGAACGGTAGCCGCGAGGGCTTTATCGGCTCGGGCGAGCACTTCACCGGGACCGCCTACGTGGAACCGCTGTTCGCGGCCAACGATCCGTTCCGGTCCAACGGCGGCGAGGTCACCTTCCTGCCCGGCGCCCGTTCGAACTGGCACACCCACCCCGCCGGGCAGGTGATCATCGTGACCGGCGGTACCGGCTGGGTCCAGGAGGAAGGCGGCAGAAAGGTCGTCATGCAGGCGGGAGACGTCATCTGGACACCACCGGGCGTGAGGCACTGGCACGGCGCGACCGACACGACCGCGGTCACGCACATCGCCGTCCAGCAGTTCAAGGACGGCGAGAACGTCATCTGGGGCGAGCCGGTCAGCGACGAACAGTACGCCGGCGGCACGGAATAGCCCTTCCCGGCCCCGCCGTTGGGGGCCGGTCTCGAACAGCAACGCGGAGGTTCCGAATGAACCACGATTTCACCGGAAAAGTCGCGCTGGTCACCGGCGCCGCGTCCGGCATGGGGCTGGCGACGGCCAGGGCATTCGCGAATGCGGGGGCCTCGGTCACGCTGGCGGATATCGACGGCGCGGGCGTGAGCGCCGCGGCCGAGGAGCTCGCCGAAGGCGGCGCACGGACGCTCGCGGTGACCTGCGACGTGACCCGGGAGAGCGCCGTCCGGGAAATGGTTGAGCGGACCGTCGCGACCTTCGGCCGCCTGGATGCCGCCTTCAACAACGCCGGCGTGCAATCCATCGCCACCGAGACCGCCGATCTGGAAGGCGAGGAGTTCGACCGGGTACTCGGCATCAACCTGCGCGGCCTGTGGTCGTGCATGAAGTACGAGCTGACCCAGATGCGCAGCCAGGGCAGCGGCGCCATCGTCAACTGCTCCTCGCTCGGCGGCCTGGTCGGTGTCCCCGGCCGCGGCGCCTACCACGCCGCGAAGCACGGCGTGCTCGGACTCACCAAGAGCGCGGCGCTGGAATACGCGGACCGCGGGATCCGCATCAACGCGGTATGCCCCGGCATTATCGACACGCCCATGGTCGCCGGCATGAAAGACACGGAGACCGAGGCCATGGACACCCTGATGGAACAGGTCCCGGCCCGGCGCCTGGGCACGGCGGACGAGATCGCCGAGCCGGTGCTCTGGCTCTGCGGTCCGGGATCGAGCTTCGTCGTCGGCCACGCCCTGGCAGTCGACGGCGGCTATACCGCCCGGTGAACGGGGCACGGGAGACGCGCCGGCGCTGAACGGTCAAGGTCCGCGACGCACCCACAGTCCATGAGCACGCGGGACCCCCGCGGGAGAAAGGAGATCGACATGGATCATTTCAAGCACATATCGAGAAGGGATTTTCTCCGGAACTCCGCACTCGCCGGCGGCGGTGCGCTACTGACCGGTTCGGGCGCCGTCCTCGCCCAGAACGGCACGGGCGGCGGCGAACGGCACGGCGATCAGGCGCAGCCCGTCGGCGCCAAGGGGTACGCCGCCCGCGACGAATCGGGCCCGCTGAGCCCCTGGACGTTCCAGCGCAGGGCGCTGCGGGCGCGCGACATCCTGGTCGACATCCAGTACTGCGGGGTGTGCCACTCGGATATCCACCAGATCCGGGGCGACTGGGGTCCCCAGCAGTATCCCCAGGTCCCCGGCCACGAGATGACCGGCACGGTCGCGGCCGTCGGCGAACGGGTCACCCGCTTCCAGGTGGGGGACCGTATCGGCGTCGGCACGATGGTCGGCCACCGCGGCGACGGGGCGTGCAAGTACGGCGAAGAGCAGTACTGCCCGGACACGCTGTACACGTACGGCTACCCCGACCCGCTCGCCCCGACGGGGATCACCCAGGGCGGCTACGCCAACAACATCATCGTCGAGGAAGACTACGCGATCCGGATTCCCGAGGGGATCAGTCTCCAGCACGCGGCCCCGCTGCTGTGTGCCGGGATCACCACGTACACCCCCCTCCTCAACTATTCCGTGCGCAAGGGGGACCGGGTGGGTGTTGCCGGCATCGGCGGCCTCGGCCACCTGGCCGTGAAGCTGGCCGTCTCCAGGGGCGCGGAGGTCTACGCATTCACCACCTCCGAGAGCAAGGTCGAGGACATCCGTGCCTTCGGCGCGAAGGAGGCGGTGGTCGTGGAATCAGCCGAATCGCTCCGCCCCTACTACAACACGCTGGACACCATGATCTCGACGATCCCGGCCGCCTACGAAGTCGGCGCCTACATTCCCCTGGTGCGCGCGCACGGCACGTACACGCAGGTGGGCGCACCCGGCGAGGCACTGTCCTTCGATCAGATGGTGTTCCTCTTCAACAGGGTCACTTACGAGGGCTCGCTCACCGGGGGCATCCCCCAGACCCAGGCGCTCGTGGACTACTGCGCCGAGAACGGGATTCACCCGGAGATCGAGGTCATCCAGGCGAACAAGGTGAACGACGCGTGGTCGGACGTCCTGGACAAGGCGGCGCGATACCGCTACGTGATCGATGCGACGACCATCTAGGGACGCCGCATCCGGTCCGCCCCCCGGGGAACGGGCGTGCCCGTCCCCCGGGGCAGATACAACGGCGGGTCGGCCCGCCCCGCCCTGATCGGTGATGGCGGCCATTCGGCATGTTGAGGGCCCTGGACCGACGATTCCTGCGCACCGCGATCGGCGGCGTCGCCCTGCTCGGGGCGTGCGTTGCGTACGCCGGGAACACGCGATCCGAACCGACGGAGGACACCATGAGGATACGCATCACGGTGGAGGACACGGAGCTGGTGGCACGCCTGGAAGACACGCCGGCGGCCCGCGACTTCGCCGCCATGCTGCCCCTCGAGCTCACCCTCGAGGACTTCCATGCGACCGAGAAGATCGCGGACCTGCCGTCCCGGCTGTCGACGGAGGGCGCCCCCAAGGGGGTGGACCCCGACGTGGGCGACGTCACCTACTACGCCCCGTGGGGCAACCTGGCCCTGTTCTACCGCGATTTCGGCTACGCGAACGGACTGGTCCGGCTCGGCCGGATCGAGGGGGACGTGAGCGCGCTCGAGGCCAGGGGAGCGCTGCGGACCCGCATCGAGCTGATCGATCCCCCGCAGTGAACGCGGCCGACCCGCGCGGTACGGCCTTCCCGTCCGATTACCGGGACACCCGGCAGCGGAACCCGGTTCGCACGGCGCCGTCCTGATGACGGCACCCCGTAACCCTGCCCCCATCGGGGGCCCCCTACCAGAGGAGCAAATACCATGCACGACATCCATCGAGCCGGATCACGGCCCTCCAGCGCCGGCCCCGCCGACTACTTCAGTGGCACCGTGCGCATCGACCCGCTCTTCCAGTCGGCCGAGCCGGCACGCGCCTCCGGTGCAAGCGTGACCTTCGAGCCCGGCGCGCGCACCGCGTGGCATACCCACCCCCTCGGCCAGAACCTGATCGTCACGTCCGGCTGCGGCGTCGTGAAGTGCGAGGGAGAACCGGCAAGGATCATCCGTCCCGGTGACGTGATCCAGTGCCCGCCGAACGAGAAGCACTGGCACGGCGCCATGCCCGGCACCGCCATGACCCATATCGCTATCCAGGAGTCGCTCGACGGCACGCCCGTCCACTGGCTGGAGAAGGTCACCGACGAGGACTACGACGCCGCGGTCGCGTCGGCGGAGTAAGGGCCTTGTCGCTCGGCCCCCATTTCAACCGAGGACACCTCCCATGAAGGGACCGATGCTGACACTGGGCAATGGACTCGGGATGCCGGCCTTCGGGCTCGGCGTCTTCCAGTCCGGCCCGGCGGAGACCGTCGAGGCGGTCAGGACCGCACTGGCGGACGGCTACCGCCTGATCGACACCGCCACCCGGTACATGAACGAGGCGCAGGTCGGCCAGGGCATCCGCGAGAGCGGCGTGCCCCGGGACGACCTCTTCGTCCAGACGAAGCTCTGGATCAGCGACTACGACTACGACCGGGCCCTGCGGTCGTTCGACCGCTCGATGGAGGAGCTCGGCCTGGAGACGCTCGATCTCTATTTCCTGCACTGGCCGGTGCCGAAACACTTCGAGCGCACCCTCGAAAGCTGGAAAGCGGCAGTGAGGCTGCTGGAGGAGGGCCGGGTCAGGGCGATCGGCGTATGCAATGCCTCGCCCGACGATATCCGGCGGCTCACCGAGGCGAGCGGCGTCACACCGGCGGTCAACCAGGTCGAGCTGCATCCGTATCTGGCCCAGCCGGAACTCCGGAAGGCGAACCGCGAGATGGGGGTCGTCACCCAGGCGTGGTCGCCGATCGGCGGCATCAAACGCTACCTGGGTGAGGCGGCGGCGACGGGCGACCCGCTTCGGGACCCCGTCGTCGTCTCGCTGGCCGAGCGGTACGGCAAGACCCCGGCCCAGATCGTGCTGCGCTGGCACATCGAGCTCGGCAACTCGGTCATCCCGAAGTCGGTCCGTGCCGGCCGCATCCACGAGAACGGCGACATCTTCGACTTCTCGCTGACACGTGACGAGGTCGCCGCGATCGAGGCCCTCGACCGGGGCGAGAGAGGCGGCCCCGACCCCGCCGAGGTCACGCCGGAGACGTTCGGCAGCGGGGACTGATCCGGGCCCTGACGGGCGACACCCGGGTGACCGCAGGGCCCCGCAGTGACGCGGGTGCCCCGCGCCGCCCCCCCGGCCGCGGGGGAACGGACAGGGTTATTGGCGGCCCCGGGATGGCCGTCACACCGGGACATTCTCTTCACGCAACGGAGTGGCACGACCATGCACAAACGCAGACTTGGAAGCAGGGGACCGGAGGTCTCGGCCATCGGGCTGGGCTGCATGAGCGTATCCGGCGCCTATGGCGAAACGCCGGACAGGCAGGACATGGTCCGCCTCATCCGCACGGCCGTGGAGCGCGGCGTCACCTTCTTCGATACCGCGGAAATCTACGGCCCCTTCCGCAGTGAGGAGATCGTCGGCGAGGCGCTGGCGCCGTTCCGTGACCAGGTGGTGATCGCGACCAAGTTCGGCTGGAACATCGACCCCGACACCGGCGATGTCCTCGGCGGCCTCAACAGCCGCCCGCAGCAGATCCGGCGGGCCACCGAGGGGATGCTGAAACGTCTGGGAACGGAGTGCATCGACCTCCTCTACCAGCACCGGGTCGACCCCGAGGTGCCCATGCCGGAGGTCGCAGGCACGGTGAAAGAGCTGATCGACGAGGGCAAGGTCAGGCACTTCGGCCTGTCCGAGGCCGGCGTGCGTTCGATCCGCGAGGCGCATGCGGTTCAGCCCGTCACCGCGCTGCAGAGCGAATACTCGCTGTGGACGCGGGACCCGGAGGCCGAGATCCTCCCCCTGCTGGAAGAACTCGGGATCGGACTCGTGCCGTACAGCCCGCTGGGCAAGGGCTTCCTCACGGGCGGCATCGGCCGGGGGACGCGGTTCGACGGCTCGGACCTGCGTGCCCGCATCCCGCGCTTCGAGCAGCAGAACCTGGAGGCCAACCTGGCGCTGGTCGACGTCCTCCGCCGGATCGCCGAGCGCCGGAACGCCACGCCCGCCCAGATCGCGCTGGCCTGGTTGCTGACCCGCCGGCCGTGGATCGTCCCCATACCGGGCACCACCAGGCCGGCACGCGTGGAAGAGAACGTCGAGGCGACGACGGTGACACTGACCGACGACGATCTCCGCGAGATCGAGGACGCCGACTTCACGGTCCAGGGGGCACGCTATCCGGACGACCTCATGAAGCTCTCCGGCCGGTGACGCGCTCCGCCCTTCCCCGCTCGGGGGACACCGCGACCCGGGACGTCCCCCGAACGGCGGCGCCGGGTCTTCGGCCCTGCGGGGCAGCCCCCCGACACCGGGGCACGCCGTCGACCCACCCGTCACCGAGCCCCTGACCAACACACGAACGCAGCGCGCGCGGGACCGATGGCCCCATGGCCCCGGCCCGCCGGCGCGGAGTGGTGCATGAACGCAGCAACGAACACAGACGCCCCGAGCCCCGGCTCGATCCTGGCCGTCGCGGCCGCCGGCCCCCTGCTGGTGCTCGTGGCGTTCACGCTCCCCCTGACCACGCTGATGAGCACGGCCGGCGCCCTGGGCGTGGGCCCCGGCATCCAGGCCTGGATCATGAGCGGCATGAGCGTCGGGGCCGCCGCCGGCCTGCTGAGCAGCGGCGCCATCGGCGACGACTACGGACGGCGCCGGGTATTCGTCGGCGGGGCCCTGCTACTGGCCATCGCATCGATCCTCGGCGCCCTCGCGCCGACGGCGCTGGTGCTCGTCATCGCCCGTGTCCTGGGGGGACTGGGCGGCGCCGCCATCCTCGCGTGCGGCCTTGGCCTGATCGGTCACACCTTTCCCTCCGGCGCGCCCCGTGCCCGGGCGACCGGGGTCTGGGCCGCCGCGCTCGGGGCCGGTGTGGCGATCGGGCCGCTGCTGTCGGCGGGTCTCGACCACCTGGGCGGCTGGCGCCTCCCCTACGTGTTCACCGCGCTGGCGGCGACCGCGCTCGCCGGGACGGCCCGGCGGGTTCTGCCGGAGTCCCGTGCGCCGGTGCCCCGCCGCATCGACCTGGCCGGCACCCTGCTGCTCGGGGGCGGGATCGCGGCGCTGCTGTCCGCGCTGGTCGAGGGGCGCATGGGCTGGGACCGCCCGCTGGTGGTTGCCCTGCTGGTCCTGGGACTGGTCCTGCTGGCCGGATTCGTG
The DNA here is from genome assembly GCF_010993615.1 of Arhodomonas sp. KWT. Taxonomy (NCBI): domain Bacteria; kingdom Pseudomonadati; phylum Pseudomonadota; class Gammaproteobacteria; order Chromatiales; family Ectothiorhodospiraceae; genus Arhodomonas; species Arhodomonas sp. KWT. Next base: position 6,954 of record NZ_WNXE01000070.1, read on the forward strand.
GCGGTCGAACGCCGGATCGAGGGGCCGATGCTCGATATCGCGCTCTTCCGCTGCCCCGATTTCCTCGGCGCGACGACGGCGGCGTTCGCCGCCGGCGCCGGCGTGCTCTCCCTGGTGTCATCCCTGCCGATGCTGCTCGAACGGGCCCTGGGCACCAGCACGCTACTGTCGGCCCTGATGCTGCTCGCCTGGTCGGCGACCAGCGTCGTGACCGCCTTCGGGGTCCGGTGGCTGCCCACGGGGGTGACGCCCCGGACCCAGCTCATCGCCGGCCTCCTCGGCTCCGCCGCGGGACAGCTCGGCCTGATCGGGCTCTCCCTGGACGGGACGCTCACGCGCCTGCTGCCGGCACTGCTGATCGCCGGGGCCGCCTACGGCGTACTCAACGCCGCCCTCGGCCGTCAGGCGGTGGCGAGCGTGCCCGCCGGCAGGACCGCCATGGGCAGCGGCGCCAATAACACCGCGCGTTACCTCGGCTCCGCCGCGGGGCTGGCGCTGGTCACCGTACTCGTCACCCACGCGGGTCCCGGGTCCGGGCCCGCGGGCCTGCTCGCCGGCTGGAATGTCGCGGTGCTGGTGACCGCGGGATTCTCGCTCCTCGGTGCGCTCGTCGTGTTCTTCGCCCACGAACGCCCGGCACCGGAAACCGCGCCCGCAAGGGAAAACACACCGCCGGGAAGCGCATGAGCTTCGCGGCTGACAGGCACAGGAGAAGGCAATGCCGCACGTCGTCGTCAAGCACCGACCAGGCAAGTCGGAACGGCAGAAGACCGAACTCGCCGAGGCCATTACCCGGGATGTCGTGAACCATCTCGACGCCGCCGAAGAGGAGGTGTCAGTCGCCTTCGAGGAGATAACGCCCGGCGACTGGGCCGAGCGGGTCTATCGCCCGGAGATCCGGGACAAGTGGGACCAGGTCTACAGGAAACCCGGTTACGAGATGGAGTGGCCCGTCCTGCGACACCAGGACGGGGGCAACGCGACGCCCCGGCCTCAACGGGCAGACCCCCGATACACCATCAACGCTCTCAGGGAGTAATCATCATGAAGGGAACAATGCTCTATGGCCCTCGTGACGTTCGTTTCGAGGACATGGAATCCCCCAGGATCGTCCACCCCACGGATGCCGTCGTGCGCCTGGCCGTCACGTCCGTGTGCGGCTCGGACCTCTGGCCCTATCGCGGCCTCCAGCCCCTCGACGGACCGTCGCCGATGGGTCACGAGTACTGCGGGGTCGTCGAGGAGGTCGGCAGCGCCGTGACCTCGGTGAAGCCCGGCCAGTTCGTCATCGGCTCGTTCTTCGCCTCGGACAACACCTGTCCCCACTGCCGCCACGGCTACCAGCCCTCCTGTGAGCACGCGGAGTTCGTCGGCGGCGCGCAGGCGGAGCTGCTGCGCGTTCCCCTCGCCGACGGCACGCTCGTCGCCACGCCGGAAACGCCCGCCGACGATCTGCTGCCGAGCCTGCAGGCGGTCTCCGACGTCTTCGGCACCGGCTGGTTCGCGGCGGAGGCGGCGAACGTGCAGCCCGGCTCCACCGCCGCAGTGGTCGGCGACGGCGCGGTCGGCCTGCTCGGCGTGCTCTCGGCCAGGCTCAAGGGCGCCGAGCGGATCATCGCGATGAGCCGTCACGAAAAGCGCCAGCAGCTGGCGAAGGAGTTCGGCGCGACCGATATCGTGACCGAGCGCGGTGAAGAGGGCATCGCCCGCATCAAGGACATGACCGACGGCGTCGGCGCCGACTCGGTGCTGGAGTGCGTCGGCACCCAGGAGTCCATGTCGCAGGCCATCGGCGCGATGCGTCCCGGCGGATTCGTCGGCTACGTCGGCATGCCGCACGGCGTCTCGCTCGAGGGCGAGAAGCTGTTCTTCACCCACGCCCATCTCCACGGCGGGCCGGCACCGGTGCGCAACTTCCTGGACGAGCTGATCCCGCTCATCTGGGACCGGAAGATCGACCCGGGCAAGGTCTTCGACGTGACGATGCCGCTGGACCAGGTCGCCGAGGCCTACAAGGCCATGGACGAGCGGCGTGCGATCAAGGTCCTGCTTCGCCCTTGAGGCACAGGGCATGACCGGCGCTGGCGGGGCACGCCGCGGGGTCCCGTGGCGAGACCGTGTGGCCCCCGCCACCCGGCGGTACTCATTTCCCGGGACCGGGAGGCTGCCTGCGCCAGCCCCCGGCCCCGGCTTCCTGGCAACATGGAGCAACGAGATGCGTGCAGTAGGTTTGAACGAGTACGGCGGTCCGGACGTGCTTCACCTGGTGGAACTCCCCGACCCGGAGCCCGCCCCCGGCGAGGTCCGCGTGAGGGTGCAGGCGGCCGGTATCAATCCCGCCGACGTAATGCTGCGCCAGGGTGATCTCGCCGACCTCTACGCGGGAGTCGATCCACCCTTCGTGCCCGGCATGGATATCGCCGGTGTCATCGACGCCGTCGGCGACGGGGTCGAGGCGGGGTCCGTTCCCGCGGTCGGGGAGAAGGTCGTGGGGATAGTCGACAACCACGGCCGTTACGGCGGATACAGCGAGTACGTGTGCCTGCCCGCGGCCTCCGTCACTCCGGTGCCGGCGGGCACGGACATCCCCGCTGCGGCGGCATTCCTGATGAACGCCCTCACCGCCCGCAACGCCCTGGACACGCTGGACCTGGCACCGGGCTCGACCCTGCTGGTCACCGGCGCGGCGGGGGCGGTCGGCACCTACACCACGGCCCTGGCGAACGACGACGGCCTCCGTATCGTGGCCATCGCCTCGCCGCAGGACGAGGCCTATCTGCGCGACCGGGGGGCCACGGACTTCGTCCCGCGGGGTGAAGACGCCGCGGAGCGTGTGCGCGAGGCGTTCCCCGACGGCGTCGACGCCGTCGTCGACGCGGCGAGCCTCGGCGGGCGGATCGCCCCCGCCGTTCGTGACGGCGGCATGTTCATCATCCTGCGTCCGGCGGAGCAGACGAGCTTCGGCCGCGGCATGACCGTGACGTTCGTCAACGTGCGCGAGCGCGCCACCGACCACGAGGCGATCGCCCGGATCGCCCGGCAGGTCGAAAGCGGTCTGCTGCCCCCGCGGGTGGCAGGGACGTTTCCCGCCGCCGAGGCGAGCGAGGCCCATCGGCGACTCGACGCCGGCGGGGCACGCGGGCGGTTCGTGCTCGAGTTCGACTGAGCGGCGACGCGGAACGAGGAACCGGGGTCGCCGGCTTCGGCGGCACGACGCCGGCCGAAGCCGGCGATCCCGGACGTGAAACCCACCGGAGGTTACTGCAATGACGGCATGGTCAGAAGATGTCCTTCACCGGATCGTCGGGGCCGACGATCTGCACATCGCCCCCTTCCGCGACGACGGCAGGACGTACGGGACCCCGACCTGGATCTGGTCGGTGACCGTCGACGGCGCCCTCTATGTCCGCGCCTACAACGGCCGGAACTCCCGCTGGTACCAGGCCGCTGTCGCGCAGAAAGCGGGACGGATCGCCGCCGCGGACATGACGCTGGAGGTCGCGTTCGAGCCCGTCACCGGGGCCGTCAACGACCGCATCGACGACGCCTACCGGGCGAAGTACGGGGCCAGCCCCTACCTCGCAGCGATGATCGGGGATCGTGTCCGCCCGGCAACGGTCAGGATCACGCCGCGCTGAGGCCGGCATCGCGCCTGCCGCCGATCCGCAATCCGAGGGGGCAGACGGGTCCCAGCAGGCGTGGCCGCTTTCGTGAGCACATCGTGGGCTACACGCGCGGGGCGCGTTTGGCCAACGGCAATCAGACCGGTCTATCCGTTACGGCGACCCGACGGCCTGTTCCGGCAAAGCCCGCGGGACTGTGTCCCCTGCCTCCGGGGACAGCGCCTCCGCCAGCGCGGCGTCGAAGGCCGCGGCAAGACCGGAACCGTCCGGTACCCCCCCGAGCTCCCGGCACACCGAGGTCACCGCCTGCGGCCGGCACCGCAGGGTACCGCCGGCCAGCTCGTGGAACCGGTTCACCGCATGGCACAGGGCCTCCGGTTCGCCGTCCAGGAGCACGGAGGCGGTGATCATCACGTAGCCGCCCCTGTCCACCGGGCCCCGCCACACCTGGGCCAGACCGGCGAGCTTGCGCCCGCCCACGGCGATATCCCGGCTCCCGGCACAGAAGGCGTCCGGCACCGTCCCCGTCGCCGCGCCCAGGCCGAGCCGCGCAAGCACGGCAACCACCGGCTCGGCCATGCAACGGTAGAACCGCTCCAGCGACGCCCCCGAGCGCCGCGGCAGGATGCGGGCGAGCTGAACGCTGTGCAGCCCCACGGGAAACGCGCTGCCGCCACTGTCGCGCCCGCACACCGGCCAGCCTTCGGCCGCCAGCCGCTCGCAGGCATCGCCGAAGCCCGGCAGTCCGCGCTCCGCCCCACCGACGACCAGTGCCGGTGCACAGCGCCAGATCAGGGTCGCCGGCGGCCGGTGCCCGGCCCCCACCGCCGCGGCCACGTCGCGCTGCCAGTCGAGGCCCGCCGCGGCCGTGAGTCCGTCGCGCCGGAACGGCCCGGTACTTGGCGACCCCGGCCGGTCCCGACCGGCGCCGCCAAGTACCGCGTCACTGCTCATCGATGCGGCCGATCACCGTGCCCGGACGGACCACACCGTCCTTCGCCACCGTGATCGCCAGCCGCCCGGCCGCCGGCGCGGTGATCTCCATGGTGGCCTTCTCCACCATGATCTCCGCGACCGTCTCACCGGCGTCGACCTCGCTGCCGTCCCGGTAGAGCCAGTTGGCCACCACCCCCTCCGGCGTTATGTCGGCGTCCCAGAGCCCCTCCGGTATGCGTACGTCCGCCATCGTTCAGGCCACCGCCCGGTTCAGGGTCTGCTGCACGGCAGCCCGGATCTTGTCGGCGTCGGGCAGCGCGAACCGTTCCATCGGCCGGCTGTAGGGGATGGGGATATCCGGGCAGGCCACGCGGCGGGGCGCGCTCTTGAGCAGGCCCGGGTCGGTCTCCGCCACCGAGGCGATGATCTCGGCGGTCAGGCCGAAGCTGCGGTAGTCCTCGTCGGCCACCACCAGGCGCCCGGTCTTGCGCACCGACGCCAGTACCGCCTCCCGGTCCAGGGGCACCAGGCTGCGCAGGTCGATGACCTCCGCGTCGACGCCGTCCTTCGCCAGTGCCTCGGCGGCGGCGAGTGCGTGGTGCACCGTCATGCTGATCGCGACGATGGTGACGTCGCCCCCCTCGCGCACCACCCTGGCCTCGCCGAAGGGGATGGCGTAGGGATCCTCGGGCACCTCGGTGGACGCCCCTTCCGGCGCGGCCATCCAGGCCAGGCCCTGCAGCCCCTTGTGGAACATGTAGAGCACCGGAGCGTCATCGCGGATCGCCGAGGTCATCAGTCCCTTGGCGTCGTAGGCGTTCGACGGTGCCACCACCTTCATCCCCGGCAGATGGGCGAACGTGGCGTGCAGCGTCTGCGAGTGCTGGCCGGCGTCGCTGTAGCCGCCTCCGGTCGCGGTCATCAGCACCATCGGCACCTTGCTGTTGCCGCCTGAGAAATAGGTGTTCTTGGCCGCCAGGTTGTAGATGGCGTCCATGCAGACGCCGAAGAAGTCGACGAACATGAGCTCGACGATGGGGCGCATGCCGGCCATGGCCGCGCCCACGCCCGCCCCGATGAAGGCCGTCTCCGAGATCGGGGTGTCGCGCACCCGTTCCTCGCCGAACTCGTCGAGCAGCCCCGTGGTGGAACTGAATATCCCCCCGTAAGGCCCCACGTCCTCGCCCATGACGAAGACCGTGGGGTCGACGCGCATCTCCTGCGCGATCGCTTCCACCATCGCGCGCGAACCTGTCAGTACTCGATTCCTGGACATCTGACCCACCTCCTCGGGTTACGCGAACACGTGCTCCAGCGCGTCCTCGGGCGCCGGCTCCCCGCTCTGGCGCGCGAACTCGAACGCCGCGTCTACCTCGGCCCGGACCCGGGTCAGCGCCTCGTCCGCCTCGGCCTCGGTGACGCCGGCGTTGTCGAGCATGTGCCCGCGCAGCCGATCGATGGGGTCCCGGGCCTTGAGCCGCGCCACCTCGTCCTTCGGCCGGTAGACCTCCGGGTCGCCCTGGAAATGGCCGTAGTAGCGGTAGGTCTGGACCTCGATCAGGGTCGGACCCTCGCCCCGGCGTGCCCGTGCCACGGCCTCGCCGGCGGCATCGAACACGGCCAGCGTGTCGTTGTCGGCCACGTGCACGCCGGGCATGTCGTAGCCCCGGGCGCGCACGCTGTTGTCCGGCACCGCGGTGGACCGGCTCTTCGGCACCGAGATCCCCCAGGCGTTGTCCTCGATGACGAACACGACCGGCAGGCGCCACAGCGACGCCAGGTTGAGCGCCTCGTGGAAGGCGCCCTGGTTGGCAGCGCCGTCGCCCAGGTAGGCCACCGCGACCGCGTCGCTACCCTGCAGCCTGGCGGCCAGGGCCGCGCCGGTGGCGGGACCGGCGCTCTCGCCGATGATGCCGCTGCAGGCGAAGTTCACGGCCGGATCGAACAGGTGCATGTGCCCGCCGCGCCCGCCCGCCAGGCCGTCTCGCCGGCCGTAGATCTCGGCGGTCATCCGGTTGAGGTCCACGCCCTTGGCGATGGCCACGTGGTGGGGGCGGTGGGTCGCCGTCACCGTGTCGCCGGCACGCAGGTGCACGCACACGCCGGCGGCGCAAGGCTCCTGGCCGGCGGCCAGGTGCATCTCGCCGGGCACCAGCCCGGCACCGATGTCGAACTTCGGGGTCTTTCCCTCCATGTAGGCCCTGGCCATCGTGTCCTCGTAATGGCGCGCCTTTGCCATGGCGGCGTACATCCACAGCAGCTGGTCCTTGCTCGGTTCCATTGCCACTCCTCCGGCCGGGGCGATATCCGGGCGTTTCTGCGGTTGACCGGATTTCAGAATAGCGCCGGATTCAGCACACCGGGGTTGACGACGGTCAATACGCGGAACAAAGGGGGGATTGGCGTGGGGAGGGCCGGGGGCTTGTCCGGACGCTTCAGGGTCTCCCGGCACGCCGGCCACTACATTCAACCCGCTGCAAACGCGCGCTTGTACGGGAATCGGCAAAAGCCGAACGGGGGGCGGGTGGTTCAACCCGACTGCCGGGCGCCGGGCGCCGGGCGCGGGCCCGTTCAGGCGCAGCAGATGCACCAGCGCAATGGTGTAGGCGAGCGACCACAGCAGCGAGGCGGCCGTCCACCACGCCGGTAGCGTCAGCCTCAAGACCGCGGCGACACCCACCAGCAGCACCGCGAGCACGATATCGGGCAT
>NZ_WNXE01000710.1:0-857 GCF_010993615.1 Arhodomonas sp. KWT
GATCTGTCCTGGAACAACACGCAAGCCCAGCTTCGCCGAGGGAATCGCCCCGCGACGACCGCACCCCCTCGCGCGGCCGCGCCGGGCTGCCAAAGCGCGGCGGCTCAGGCGCCGCGGCTGAACAGCACCCGGGGTACGGCGGCGCGACGGATAACGTCGTCGGCGTCGATCCATTCCACGTGATCGGTCTGACTGTCCTCGATAACCGAGTCCGGGTCCTCGCTGGCCAGGGCCAGGTAGGTGACCAGCTCAGCAAGGCCCTGTTCCAGCGGATGCTCGCGGATCACCGCCGCCAGGCTTACCGGGGAGTGGCGGTTCAGGGCCCGACGGATGTGCCCGCGCAGGCGCTCGCGGTCCACGTAGACCTGCTCGAACAACGCCTCCGGGTCGATGTCCTCGTCACCCTCCACCAATACCTGGTCGCGGATGTCGGGCTTGACCGGCGGGGTGAACAGGGGCCGTTCCATGGGCAACTCCACGGTGGGCGAAGGCTCGTCCAGCGCCATCACGTCGCCGCTGGGCGGGCTTTCCCGCAGGGCCACGGCGTGCTGCTCGATGTCGCGGATCAGGTCCATGATCCGCCGGTTCTCCAGCCAGGCCTGGTCGTCCAGGTAACGGCGCAGCTGCTGGGAGAGCCGGGCCACCGTGCGCTGGGTGGTCTCGCCGGCCTCCAGCCAGTCGTAGTGGATGCGGCGCACGCGCGGGTCCGGCTCCAGCTCGGCGACAGGCTCCAGCGACAGCGCCCGTTCCAGCAGCACGGTGAGCTCCTCCTGGCGTGCCGGCGACATGAGGAAATCCCAGAACGCGCGGAAGCTCCTGCCCTGATCGGACTCGGCGATGACGTCCTGCTCGCCGAA
>NZ_WNXE01000711.1:0-857 GCF_010993615.1 Arhodomonas sp. KWT
AAACCACCGTAGTAGCCGGACCCCAGCAGCCCTATGGCCAGGTTGCTGAAGCCCATCGTCCGGGCCTCCAGGGGCACGACGACGCCCTGCAGCCCCGACCCCGTCTCCAGCAGCGCAACCGCAATCAGCAGCTGGGCAATGGAGATCAGCGTCCGTGCCATGGGTCCCACTCCTGAGCGTTGCCGGAATCCCTCCCGTTATACGCGATTCACCCGGTCGCAGGTCCGTCTCCATCGCCGGGGACCGCACCACTCTTGACCGCCATCATGGCGGGGCGCTGCCGTTGCGCGACCATTGGCGTGTTGACTCATGCGAGCGGCGGGGAGGTGATCCATGCTGCCCTACGCACCGTCCGGGGAATCGTTCCGGGCCGTCGACCGTCTCTACCACGCCTGGCAGGGGCGGCTCACCAGCGCCGTCTCACCCGCCGCCGTGGCGCTGGCGTTCCAGGACTGGGCCAGCCACCTCGGCAACTCACCCGGCAAGCAGACCGAGCTCGCCTTCAAGGCACTGAGCAAGTGGTCGCGCTGGGCGGACTTCGCCTGTCGCTGCCACATGGAAACGCACGCCCCGGACGCCATAGATCCGTTGCCTCAGGATCACCGTTTCGACCATGCCGGCTGGCGCATGCCGCCGTTCCGAATGCTCCAGCAGGGCTTCCTCCTGACCCAGCAGTGGTGGCACAACGCCACCACGGACGTCTCCGGCGTCTCGCCGCACCACCAGGACGTGGTCGCCTTCATGGCGCGCCAGTGGCTGGACGTCTTCTCGCCGGCGAACTTCCTGGCGACCAACCCGGAGCTGCTGGAGACGACGTTCCACGAGGGCGGGAACAACCTCCTGCGCGGCGCCCGCAA
>NZ_WNXE01000712.1:0-856 GCF_010993615.1 Arhodomonas sp. KWT
CGCCGCCGCGGAAGCCCGTCATGGCGTCACCCCCTCGGTCACCGGACAACCATTACAACCAGCCATGAGTCCTGCCGCCCCGCCGCGAGTCCAGCGGCGGCTGCCGCGGGCACGCGAATGCGCCGGGACGGGGATGGAATACACGGTTCAGCGCCAGTGTACCAGTCCCCACAGGCCCGCCCCTCGCGTGTAGAATCCGCGGTCTGCCCGGCACCACAAGAACCTGAGGACACGAGGAGACGGACCCGCATGGAGATCGGCCAGCGCCACACCGCCCTGCTCGCCGGCTTCATCGGTAACGTCGTCGAGTGGTACGACTTCGCCCTGTACGGCTACATGGCCGGCATCCTCGCCGGACTGTTCTTCCCGGGCGACAACCCCACCGCCTCGCTGATCGCCACCTACGGGGTGTTCGCCGCCGGTTTCATCATGCGGCCGCTGGGCTCCGGGGTATTCGGCTGGCTCGGCGATACCATCGGGCGCAGCCGTACCATGCTGGTGTCGGTGATGATGATGGCGCTGCCGACGCTGCTGCTCGGCTGCCTGCCCACGTTCGAGACTATCGGCCTGTGGGCGCCGGTGCTGCTGGTGCTCGTGCGCATCGTGCAGGGACTGTCCGTGGGCGGCGAGTTCAGCAGCTCCGTGACCTATCTCGTGGAGACCGCCGACCCCGGGCGCCGGGGCTTTGCAGGGAGCTGGGCCAACACCGGCAGCATGTTCGGCATGCTCCTCGGCGCCGGCGTCGCCGCCCTGGTGACCACGGTGCTCGCCCACGAGACGGTGCTGGCCTGGGGCTGGCGGCTGCCGTTCCTGTTCGGCGGCGTGCTCGGCACCGCGGCCATCGTGCTGCGCCGCC
>NZ_WNXE01000713.1:0-855 GCF_010993615.1 Arhodomonas sp. KWT
GTGGCCGCCGGACTGCTTGCACACACGCTGTTGATGACCGACGCGTTGTGGTTCGGGCTGCGCATGGTGGTGGGCTTCGGTTTCGCCGGGCTCTACATCGCCACCGAGAGCTGGCTCAACGACCTCGCCCCGACGGCAACACGGGGCCGCGTGCTCGCGGCCTACATGCTCGTGAGCTGGGCGGCGCTCATCGCCGGCAAGCTCGCCTTCGGCTGGGCGGGGCCGGTCGACTCGGTGCCGCTGGTGCTGGCGGCCATTGCCGTCTCCCTGGCCATTCTCCCGGTGGCCTTCACCACCATGCAGGCGCCGGGGGCGCAGGCCGGAGCGCCACCGGTCCTCGGGCGACTGTTGGCTGTCTCGCCGGTCGGTGTGCTCGGCTGCCTCGGTGTCGGCGTCGCCAACGGCACGTTCTGGACCCTTGCCCCGCTGTTTGCCGAGGCCGGTGGGCTGGACGCCATGGGGGTGGGGCTGTTCATGGCGGTGGCGATTCTCGGCAGCGTGTTTACCCAGTGGCCGCTGGGATGGTGGTCGGACCGCGTGGACCGGCGCAAGGTGATCGTGTTCACCTGCCTCTTCGCCAGCATCAGCGGGGTCGTGCTCGCCGGCTCGTTCGGCAGGGACGCCCACGTGCTGCAGATCGCGGCCTTCGCATTCGGGGCGAGCGCGTTGCCGGTGTATTCCCTGTGCGTCGCCCACGCCAACGACTATGCGCCCAATCAGGCCTTTATCGAGGTCAGTAGCCTGCTCCTGCTCGTGTTCAGCCTGGGGGCGGTGATCGGTCCGCCGGTGGCGTCGCTGGTGATGGACATGGCCGGTCCCGCCGGGGTGTTTCTCTTCACCGCCGGCGTGCACGCC
>NZ_WNXE01000714.1:0-855 GCF_010993615.1 Arhodomonas sp. KWT
TGCGCCCGGCTCATTCAGGCGGGCAGGGAACCGCTGGCGGCACGCATAGAGCATGTCGCCAGGACCCGTGGCGACGGAGCGGGTTACGATGTCCTGTCCTTCGAGTCCTCCGGTGCCCCCCGGCTGATCGAGGTGAAGACTACCAAGTACGGCCAGGACACGCCGTTCTTCCTCTCCCGCAACGAGGTGGATGTCTCTGCGGAGGCGCAGGGGCAATATCACCTCTACCGGTTGTTCGATTTCGCGGCAGCGCCGCGGCTGTTCATCCTCGAGGGCCAGCTTTCCGGAACCTGTCATCTGTCTGCATCGACGTTCATCGCTACCGCCGCGTGAGCCGCGTATCGTCCCGCTTTTTCCCGGTTCGTCAATGGCTTTTCGCCTTGTCGACGTCCTGCGTCTGAACCATGCTGCAAGTGGTGTAGAGGATATCCCCAGGATGGTGTAGCCGCGGACAGCGGCATCAGGAGGATTCGCCATGGCTGATAAAGGAAAGCCCACGACAACGGATGCTGGCATCCCTGTCTCCAGCGATGAACACTCCCTTACGGTCGGACCGAACGGGCCGATCGTGCTGCACGATCACTACCTGATCGAGCAGATGGCGAACTTCAACCGGGAGCGGATCCCGGAGCGCCAGCCGCATGCCAAGGGGGGAGGGGCGTTCGGGCGCTTCGAGGTGACCAGCGATGTCAGTCGCTATACCAAGGCGGCGCTGTTCCAGCCGGGGGCGAAGACGGACGTGCTGATCCGCTTCTCCACCGTTGCCGGCGAGCGGGGTAGCCCGGACACCTGGCGCGATCCGCGGGGCTTCGCGGTGAAGTTCTACACCCCCGAGGGCAACTTCGACATGGTGGG
>NZ_WNXE01000715.1:0-854 GCF_010993615.1 Arhodomonas sp. KWT
GCCGGGGGAGCCAATGGATTCGCCCATATCCTGATGCTCGAGGCCTTCGAGGCCCTCGGGCTGCGCCCGGCGCGCATCGCCGGGACCAGCGTCGGCGCGGTGATCGCAGGGCTCTACGCCTCGGGGCGCTCGGCGGCGGAGATCGACGCCATCGCCGGCGAGCTCGCGGTGCGGGACAGCCATGCCTGGCGGGAGCTGCTCCTCGAGCGCAAGCTGCTGCGCTGGCTGGAGCTGTTCGACCCGGCCATCGGCCGGGGCGGACTGGTGAGCAGCCGGGCGTTCCTGAATGCGCTCTACGGCCAGCGTATGCCCGAGACCTTCGAGGAGCTCCACATCCCGCTCAGTGTCGTGGCCACGGACTTCTGGGGCCGTGGGCAGGTGGTCCTGGATGCGGGGCCGCTACTGCCGGCGGTGCAGGCGAGCATGGCGCTGCCCGGCGTGTTCACGCCGGTGCGGATCGACGGCCGGCTGCTGGTCGACGGCGGCACGGTCAATCCGCTGCCCTATGACCTGCTCGTCGACGACTGCGATCTGACCGTGGCCATCAACGTCACCGGCAAGCGCTCGCCCAAGGCGGCGCTGTCCTTCGTCGACTCGGTGCTCAACACCTTCCAGATCATGCAGAGCGCGATCATCGCCGAGAAGCGTCGCCATCGCGAGCCCGACATCTACATCGAGCCGGACATCGTCGACGTCCGGGCGCTGGAGGTGGGGCGGCGGGACACGGTCTACGCCCAGTCGGGGCCCGCCCGCGACGAACTCAAACGCCGCCTCGCCGAGGCGGTCGAGGCCCGTATCCGCGGTGGCTAGCCGGCCCAGGCGGGTCTGGCTCCGACGGGCAGCTAGTCGAAGTC
>NZ_WNXE01000716.1:0-854 GCF_010993615.1 Arhodomonas sp. KWT
CCGTTCACCGAGCGGCGCTGGCATCCGACCCTGCACATTTATCGCCCCCATCACGGGGTGGACCTCGCCGCGCCCATCGGCACACCGATCCGTGCCGCGGGGGACGGGACGGTGACCTTCGCCGGGCACAGCCACGGGTACGGCCGGCTGGTGAAGATCCGGCACTTCGGGCCGTACGCCACGCGTTACGGGCACCTGCACCGCTTCGCGAAGGGGATGCACAGCGGGACCCACGTGCACCAGGGGCAGGTGATCGGCTACGTCGGCGAGTCCGGTGAGGCCACCGGGCCGCACCTGCATTTCGAGATCCGGGTCAACGGCACGCCCCACGACCCCCTGAAGGTCGCGCTGCCGGACGGCACCTCCGTTCCGGACGGTCAGCTCGCCGCCTACCACCGGGCGATTACGCCGTTCTCCCTGGCGCTCGCACATCCGGACGAGCGCCCGGCGCTGGCGCGTCTGGCGTCCGCCTTCGAGACCGTGCGTGACCGCCGCCGGGTCGCCGACACTGAGACGCAGACGCGCGGGAGCGGTGACGGTGGAAAAATGGCTCCGCCCGTCCACCTGGCGCTGCGCAGCAGTGACGGGCTGACCGGCGCCGCGGACTGAGCCGGTCCCGCCGCGGCGGGTCAGCCGGTCCCGGCGGAACGGCGGAAGACGACGGTGAGATTGTTGGCGGGCATCGCGTGACGCTGCTCTAGCATCAGGCCGTGCACCGCCGCGGCCTCTGTCACCGCCTCCAGGTCGCGGACGCCCCATTGCGGATCGCGGGCGCGGAGGTCTGCGTCGAAGGCGGCGTTGCTCGACGCCGTGTGTTCTCCGTTTTCCCGGTAGGGCCCGTAGAGCACCAGAAC
>NZ_WNXE01000717.1:0-853 GCF_010993615.1 Arhodomonas sp. KWT
TGCATGCGGGGCCACTTCAATCCGGACCAGCATTTCGGCTTCGAGGCGGTGGCCTGGTACTGGCACTTCGTGGACGTGGTCTGGCTGGGGCTGTTCGTGTTCGTCTACATACTCTGAAAAGCGCCGTGCCCGGGCGCGGGCCCGCTCACGACAGCGGGCTTGCGTTCGGGTGCAGGACCCCGGTGAACAGCGCCAGCAGGATCAGCGCGAACAGCACGACCGACAGGGTGATGCGCACCGTCAGCGCGTTGAGCGTGCGCCGGGTGCGGCTACCGTCACGGATGAGGAAGAACAGGCCGGAGCCGAGACTGGCGATGATGGCCAGCATGGTGATAACGATTCCCGCCTTGATGAACAGCGTCATTGGCAGCTCCCGCTGGTTGGCGTCTCGGATCGCGGCCGCCGACAGCCGGCGCGCGAGTGGGTGCCGTCCCTATTCTACGCGAGATGCCGGAGCGCCGGGGCGCACCGCCTGATGCGTGTCGGTCCGTTCGTCTTCCGGCCGGGGCGCTGGCCGACGCTGGTCACCCTCGTGCTCCTGCCGGTGCTGATCGCCCTGGGCTTCTGGCAGATCGATCGGGCGCACCAGAAGGAGGCGCTGATCGCCGCCCGGGAATCGGCGGCGGCCGCGCCGGTGCTGGCGCTCAACGCCGGTCTGCCCACCCCGGAGGCGGGGCTGCACCGGCTGGCACGCGCGCGCGGGCGCTACGACGCCGGGCATCAGTTCCTGCTGGATAACCAGACGCGGGACGGCGTGCCCGGCTACCGGATCATTGCGCCGCTGCGCCTCGAGGGCACCGACGCCGCCGTGCTGGTGGACCGCGGCTGGGTGGCCGCGCCGCCGCGCCGCTCG
>NZ_WNXE01000718.1:0-853 GCF_010993615.1 Arhodomonas sp. KWT
GCCCATGGTCTTGAGCGCCCGCGCCGCGGCGCCGACGTTACCGGGATGGGTGGTGCCGACAAGCAGCACCTGAACGTAATCGAGCATCCCCGCTGGCTCCGGACAGGACAGGCGCGCATTATTGCTGTTATGCTTTACGGCTGTCCATTGCTGGCCGGAATAGGCGATCCCCAATGCATCCGATGGTGAATATCGCTGTGCGCGCCGCGCGCAGCGCCGGTAACGTCATTGTCCGCAACCTCGACCGGCTCGACCGCGTGCGCGTGGAGAGCAAGGGGGCGAACGACTTCGTCAGCGACGTGGACATCATGGCCGAGCGCGAGATCGTATCCACGCTGCGCCGCGCCTACCCGGACCACGCCATCATCGGCGAGGAAGGCGGCGGCGAGGCCAATGCCGACTATGTCTGGCTCATCGACCCCCTCGACGGCACCACCAACTTCCTTCACGGCTTCCCGCATTTCGCGGTCTCCATCGCCGTGCTCCATCGCGGACAGCTGGAGGCGGGGGTGATTTACGACCCGGTACGCCAGGAGCTGTTCACCGCCAACCGCGGCGGCGGCGCAACCCTCGAGGGCCGGCGCATCCGCATGCGCGAGCGGGGCAGCATCGACGGCGCACTGCTCGGCACCGGCTTTCCCTTCCGTCACCCCGGGCACAAGCCCGCTTACCTGGGGATGTTCGCGGATGCGATGGAACATGCCGGCGACATCCGGCGGGCCGGATCGGCCGCACTGGACCTCGCCTACGTGGCCTGCGGCCGGCTGGACGGCTACTGGGAGCTGGGGCTCAGCCGCTGGGACATCGCCGCGGGGGCGCTGATGGTGCAGGAGGCCGGCGGCCTGGTGACGGA
>NZ_WNXE01000719.1:0-851 GCF_010993615.1 Arhodomonas sp. KWT
TCCCGGCGCGGGCTGAACGTCTCCGCGGCGGCCGAGGCCCTGTATACCTCACAGCCCGGCGTCAGCAAGCAGATCCGGCTGCTGGAGGATGAGCTCGGCGTGCAGATCTTCGCGCGCAGCGGCAAACACCTCAGCCACGTCACCCCGGCGGGCGGCGAGATCCTGGACGTCGCCCAGCGCGTGCTCCAGGAGGTGCGCAATATCAACGCCATCGCCCAGGAACACGTGGACGAGTCCCGGGGCAGCCTGTCCATCGCCACCACCCACACCCAGGCCCGGCACGCCCTGCCCCCGGTGGTGAACACCTTCCGGCCGCGCTACCCCAACGTCAGCCTGCACATGCACCAGGGCACGCCCATGCAGATCGCCGAGATGGCGGCCCGCGGCAACGTCGACTTCGCCATTGCCACGGAGGCACTGGAGCTCTTCGAGGACCTGGTGATGATGCCCTGCTACCGCTGGAACCGCAGCATCATCGTGCCCGAGGGCCACCCCTTGTGCAGCGTGCCGCGGCTGAGCCTGGAGGCGGTGGCCGATTACCCGCTGGTGACCTACGTGTTCGGCTTCACCGGCCGCTCCAAGCTGGACCAGGCCTTCAGCGACCGCGGCCTGGAGCCGGAGGTGGTGTTCACCGCCACTGACTCCGAGGTGATCAAGACCTACGTCGGTCTCGGTCTCGGCGTAGGCATCATGGCCTCCATGGCCTTCGACCCGGAGCGCGACCGCGGCCTCGTCGCCCTGGACGCCAGCGAGCTCTTCGAGCCCAGCGTCACCAGCATCGGCTTCCGGCGGGGGACCTACCTGCGCGGCTACATGTACGACTTCATCGAGGCCTTCGCGCCCCATCTGAC
>NZ_WNXE01000071.1:0-1493 GCF_010993615.1 Arhodomonas sp. KWT
CCGTCCTCCATGGCCTCCAGCTCGGCCCGCAGCACCGACAGTGGCGTGCGCAGCTCATGGGAGATATCCGCCATGAATGCGCGGCGCAGGCGCTCGTTGCGCTCCAGGGTCTCGGCCAGGCGGTTGAAGTCGTTGGCCAGCTGGCCGAGCTCGTCGCGGCGGGGCTCGTCCACCCGTGTGTCGAACCGCCCGGCGGTGAGCGCCCGGGTCGCGCCCGCCAGCCGGCGCACCGGTGCCAGAAAGCCACGGGCGAGCAGCAGGCTCACCACTGTGGCCAGCACGACCACGACCAGCGCGGTCATCCAGGCGGCGTCGAACTGTTTCTCCTGGAAACGCAGGGCCAGATGGTCGGTGATACGCCCCGGGGGGCGATAGACAAGCCAGCCCACGGTTACGCCATCCACCATGACCGGCCGCGACTCCGACTGACCCGGCACCGCCTTAGGCCCGGCAATGTGCTGCCGCTCCGCATTCAGCAGGGCCGGGCCGAAACGGACCGGGCCCTGCATGGACGGCACGTCCCCGGGAGGACCGGCAACCGCACGCCGGGACCCGCCGTGGCCATCATCGTCGCGCTCGCGGTGGCGGTCATCGCGGCCATCGTCGTCCCCGTGATCCCGCTCCCGGTGTTCGTCGTGGTCCTCGCCGTCGTCGCGCTCGCGGTGATGGGCCTCCGCCTCTCGCTGGCGCCACAGCGCCTCCCGGAGCAGGCGCCGCCAGTGCCCGTCTTCGGACAGATCGTGCCAGTCGCCGGCCTCGCGATAATAATCGGCGAGCACCGACGCCAGCATGTCGATACGCTCGCCCTCGCGCTCTCGCACGTAGTCGAGGAAATCGCTGCGAAAGGTCATCTGTACCGCAAAGGTCATGAGCACGACCACGCACAGCGTGACGCCCAGAATGGCGAGAAACAGCTTCGCGGTGATGCCCGGTCGTCTCATCAATTTCTGCCCACCCTCTCGACTTGACCTCCGTCATGGCAGGCCACGTTGCGTGCGCCAAGTATCCCGCGCGGGACGCACGACGCAAGCACAACCACGCCGACTCCCCGGTATCTTCATATTCCGCCCACTATCGCATCGCACCATTGCGAGTGAACCGACACGACCAAGGAGTTCTTCCAATGCAACTGCGCGACACACCGTTTGATTACGGCACGGTCACCCGCTGGCTCCACTGGCTTACCGCCGCAGCCATCGTGTTGATGCTTGCCATCGGCTGGTTCGCGGGTTACCTCCCGGAGTCCACCGAACACACCCTGATGGGATTCCACGTCAGCCTCGGTGTGGGCGTGCTCGGGCTCGGCATCCTCCGGGTGCTCTGGCGGACCACCAACCGTAAACGCCCGCCGCGGGACGCCGACTTCCCCGGCCGGCTCGCAACACTGATGCAGTGGGCACTGATCGCGCTGCTGGTCATCATCCCGCTGTCCGGCTGGTTCATGGCTTCGGCCGGCGGACACACGCCCGGCTTCTTCGGGCTGTTCTCCCTGC
>NZ_WNXE01000071.1:1589-14169 GCF_010993615.1 Arhodomonas sp. KWT
CGGCTCAACGGCCTCGACAAGATGTACCGCCTGCACCGGTGGCTGGGCATCGCCGCCCTGACCGTGGCGGTCGTTCACTGGTGGTGGGCGCTGGGGACGAAGTGGATGGTCGGCTGGGGATGGCTATCCCGTCCCGGCCGTGGACCCGGCCCGGCCCACGGCGGCGGAGCCGGCGGGGAATCGCTCGGGCACATGCTGCGCGGGATCGCCGAGACAGTAGGCGAGTGGACCTTCTACGCCGTCGCCGCACTGATCGTGGTCGCCCTGCTTCAGCGCGTCCCCTACCGCGTCTTCCGCTGGACCCACAAGTGGCTGGCGGTGGGCTACCTCGCCCTCGTCTTTCACGCGATTGTGCTGACCAGCACAGACTACTGGGCGCAGCCGGTCGGCTGGGTGCTGGCGTTACTCCTCGCCGCAGGCAGCATCGCCGCGGCGCTCTCGCTCAGCGGCCGCATCGGCCGTTCACGCCGGGTCAGCGGCACCGTCTGCTCGGTCACCCGGTTCGACCCGTTGCGGGTGGTGGCCGCCACCGTCGCACTCGCGCCGGACTGGCCGGGCCACGTCCCCGGGCAGTTCGCCTTCGTGACCGTTGACCGTAACGAGGGGGCGCACCCCTACACCATTGCCTCGGCCTGGGACCCGAAGGAGCGCTGCGTGGAATTCGTGGTCAAGGGACTCGGCGACCACACCGCGCAGCTGCAACAGCAGCTGTGCGAGGGGACGGCAGTGACCGTGGAGGGGCCCTACGGCTGCTTCGATTTCGACGACGCACGCCCGCGCCAGATCTGGGTCGGTGCCGGCATCGGCATCACACCCTTCATCGCACGCATGCAGTATCTCGCCCGTCACCCGGGCGGAGCGCCCGTCGACCTGTTCCACCCGACCACGGATCACGATCCCGCCGCGATCGAACGCCTGACCCGGGACGCCCGCGCCGCTGGCGTGCGCCTGCACGTCACCATTACCCCGCGCGACGGCCGGCTCACGCCGGACGACATCCGCCGGACAGTGCCGGAGTGGCGCGAGGCCGGCCTCTGGTTCTGCGGCCCGGTGGCCTTCGGCCGGGCACTGCGACGGGACTTCACCGCCCACGGCCTGCCCGCGGACGCCTTCCACCAGGAGCTCTTCCGGATGCGCTGAGCGCCGGTACGATCGCCGTCGCCGTGCCCCGTACCCAGGGCGGCTGACGCCTGACAATACGGTCGGCAAGGCTAGTACACTGTGCCGGGTGACCGTGACGAGCCGAGCCGCAATCCCCGAACCGGTGCCCCGCACCCGCCGCTGGCGGGCGCGCGCCCTGGTGGCCGCGGCGGCGATCGCCGTGGCCGCCGTGGTGCTCGCCGGCACCTGGTGGCTCGCGCGGGAATCCGCCTACGCCGGGCTGCGCACGCAGAGCGCCAACGACCTGCGGCTCTACATCGCCAACGTCCGCCGCGAGCTCGAGAAGTTCGAGTACCTCCCCTCGCTGCTCGCCGACGACAGCCGGCTCCAGCGCCTGCTCCGCAACCCCGCGGACGCGCTCGCCTGGCGCTCGGTCAACCGCTACCTCCAGCTCGCCGCGAACGTCTCCAACGCCGCCGCCATCTACCTGCTCGACGACGACGGGCTCACAGTGGCGGCCAGCAACTTCGACGACGCCGATTCCTTCATCGGCGACAATTACAGCTTCCGGCCGTACTACCAGCAGGCCGCGAAAGGCAGACTGGGGCGTTTCTACGCGCTGGGGATCACCTCGAACCGGCGCGGCTACTATTTCGCCTCGCCGGTGGGCCGCGGCGACGAGATCCTGGGCGTGGTGGTGGTGAAGGTGCCGCTGGCCCCGCTGGAGCGCGAGCGCGGCGGCAGCGGCCGGGAGTTCATCGTCACCGACCCGGCCGGCGTTATCTTCCTCTCCACCGAGCCGAGCTGGCGGTTCAAGACGCTGCACCCGCTCACCGCCCCCCAGCGCCGGCGCATCGAGTCGACCCAGCGCTACCCCGGGCGCTCGCCCTCGCCGCTGCAACGCGAGTCCACCACCGCGCTCGCCGACGGCGGGACGCTCGTGGACCTGGGCGACGGCGGGAGCTTCCTGCGCCAGGAGCGCGGTATGCCCACGGCGGGCTGGCGTGTCCACGTGATGGCGGATACCGCACCGGTCTACGAGCAGATCGTACGCTCGGTGCTGCTCGCCGCGGCGAGCCTGTTCGCCATCGCCCTGGCCGCGGGCGTATTCGCCCAGCGGCGGGCACGGCTCGCCGAGCGCCGGCGCTTCGAGCAGGCCAGCATGGAGGCCGCGGCCGCCAACGCCGAGCGCGTACGCGCCATCATCGACAACACCCGCGCCGGGCTGGTGACCCTCACCGCGGACGGGCGCATCGCCTCGCTCAACCCCACCGCCGAGACGCTTCTCGGCCGCAGCAGCGACTCCGTGTCCGGGGACCCGCTGACCGGACTGTTCGACGGCGGCGACCGGCGCACCCTGGAGCAGGGCCTGCGGATGGCGGCGGAGACCGCGACCCCACCGCTGCTGGAGGTCTCCGCCCACCACGGCGACGGCTCGGACCTGCCGCTGGAGGTCGCCGTCTCCGCGATGGACCTGCCCGAGGGCCGGCGCTACCTGGTCACCCTCCACGACCTCAGCGAGCGCAAGGCCGGCGAGCGCGCCCTGCGCGAGGCCCACGACCAGCTCGAGCAGCGCGTCAGCGAGCGCACCCGGGATCTGCTCACCACCAACCGGCGCCTCAGCCGCGAGATCGAGGAGCACCAGCGCACCGAGGCGGCCCTGACCCGCACCCGTGACGAGCTCGTGCAGGCCGCCAAGCTCGCCGCCATCGGCCAGCTCGCCGCCGGCATCAACCACGAGATCAACCAGCCGCTGACCGCGATCCGTGCCTACGCCGACAACGCCCGGCTGCTGCTGGACCACGACCGTGAGGACGACGCCCGCGGCAACCTGTCGCTGATCTCCGACCTCACCGGGCGGATGGCACGCATCGTCAACCAGCTCAAGCTCTTCTCGCGCAAGAGCACCGGCACGCCGGTGGCGGTTTCCGTCCCCGCAGCGGTGGACGACGCGCTCGCGCTGCTCGACCCGCAGCTCTCCCGGGAAGGGGTGGCGGTTTTCCGCCACTGGGACGCCGCGCCGCTGTACTGTCTGGGCGACACCGTCCGCCTGGAGCAGGTGTTCGTTAACCTCATCGGCAACGCGGCCCAGGCGATGTCGGAGGCCGAACGGCGCGAGGTGCACGTCACCCTGCATGCCGACGGCGACTGGATCGAGGTGCGGGTGCGCGACACCGGCCCGGGGATAGACGACGAGCACCTCGCCCAGATCTTCGAGACCTTCTTCACCACCAAGGACACCGGTCAGGGCCTCGGCCTCGGCCTGTCGATCTCCGCGCGGATCATCGAGGAGATGGGTGGCACGATGCATGCTGACAACGACCCGGAGGGCGGCGCGGTCTTCACGGTGACGCTGCCACGAACCACGGAGGACGCCAACGGTGAGTGAGGCGGCGACGGCGCCGGTAGTGTTCATAGACGACGAGGCCCATATCCGGCTCGCCGCGACCCAGACCCTGGAGCTCGCGGGCCTGTCGGTGACCGCCTACGACCGGGCGGCACCGGCGCTGGCGCGGATCAGCCGGGAGTTCCCGGGAGTGGTCGTCTGCGACATCAAGATGCCGCAGATGGACGGACTCGCGTTCATGCGCGAGGCGCTCGCCATCGACGAGGACCTGCCGGTGATCCTGGTCACCGGTCACGGCGACATCGCCATGGCCGTCGGCGCCATGCGCGACGGGGCCTACGACTTCGTCGAAAAGCCCTACGCCCCGGAGACCCTCACCGAGGTCGTGCGCCGGGCGCTGGAGAAGCGCCGGCTCACCCTGGAGAACCGCAGCCTGCGCGAGGAGCTCGCCGCCCAGAGCGCCCCGGGGCCGCGTATCATCGGCAACACCCCGGCGATCCAGCGGCTGCGTTCGCTGATCCACCAGGTCGCCGACACCGGCGCGGACGTGCTCGTCCACGGCGAGACCGGTACCGGCAAGGAACTGGTCGCGCGCTCGCTGCACGAGCACAGCAGCCGCCGGGAGGGCAACTTCGTGGCCGTGAACTGCGGGGCGGTACCCGACGAGCTCATCGAGAGCGAACTCTTCGGCCACGAGGCCGGTGCCTTCACGGGGGCGCGCACGCGGCGCATCGGCAAGCTGGAGCACGCCAGCGGCGGCACGCTGTTCCTCGACGAAATCGAGAGCATGCCGCTGGCCCAGCAGGTCCAGCTCCTGCGCGCGCTGCAGGAGCGCAGCGTCATCCGGGTCGGTGCCAACACGCCGGTCCCGCTGGACCTGCGGGTGGTCGCGGCCACCAAGGTGGACCTGCGCCAGGCCGCGGACGAGGGCCGTTTCCGCGACGACCTCTACTACCGGCTCAACGTCGTCAGTCTCGAGGTCCCGCCGCTGCGCGAGCGCCGCGACGACATCCCGCTGCTGTTCCAGCACTTCATGCTGGTGGCGGGCTACCACCGCTACCAGCGCGAGGTGCCGGCGGTCTCGCCGGAGCAGCGCAGCGCCCTGCTCGCGCACCAGTGGCCCGGCAACGTGCGCGAGCTGCGCAACGTCGCCGAGCGCTACGTGCTCCTCGGCGAGCACTACGCCTTCGACCTCGACCGGGTGCTGGACAAGACCGGCGACGGCACCGCTGCGGCCATGAGCCTGCGCGAGCAGGTGGAGGGATTCGAGCGTGCCCTCATCGAGAGCGCGCTGCGCGCCGAGCACGGCAACATCAGCCGCGCCACCGACGCGCTCGGTCTCCCGCGCAAGACCCTCTACGACAAGATGCAGAAGTACGGGCTCACCCGGGAGCAGTTCACCGAATAGCCATCCCACGGGTGTGCGGAAAACCGCCACCCAGAACGCACCGAAGTGTGCGGGAACCCGCCACCGGTACCCCGGCCGGGCGGGGTCACGGCGACCTCCCAGCGCCCCGCTCGCGCGTCATCGTCCCGATGCCCGCAGCGACCGTCACCCCGCCCAGAAACCCTTTTTAATAACAGGATGTTACCGGTGACTGGCAGACACGGGCGACAATACCCGCGCAGCGTCACGCCGACGTTCTCAGCGGATGTGCAGGGGCAGTCTTTAAGCTTGGCACGGTTTCTGCTTCCGCACAGGCACCAGCCCTGTGAGGCTGCGTCACATATGAAATCGACACGACACAACGACGGAGGAGCATCCCCATGCGACTTTCCGCCCTGGCAATCGGTGCCGCCCTCGCCCTGACCTCCGCCAGCGCCTTCGCCGCGCCGGTGACCCTGAAGTTCTCCCACGTGGTCGCGGAGAACACCCCCAAGGGCAAGATGGCCCAGCGCTTCGAGAAGCTCGTCGAGGAGCGCATCGGCGACAAGGTGCAGGTCGAGGTCTACCCGAACTCGCAGCTCTACAACGACAACAAGGTGCTGCAGGCCATGCAGCTCGGCGACGTGCAGATGGCCGCGCCGGCGCTGTCGAAGTTCTCCCGCTACACCGACCGCCTCCAGGTCTTCGACCTGCCGTTCCTGTTCGAGAACATCGATGCCGTGAGCTGCTTCCAGAAGAGCGACAAGGGCCGGATGCTGCTCGACCACATGAAGGACAAGGGCATCATCGGCCTCGGCTACCAGCACAACGGCATGAAGCAGCTCTCCGCGAGCGATCCGCTGCGCACCCCCGGGGACGCCGCCGGCAAGAAGTTCCGGATCATGTCCTCCGACGTGCTGGCCGCGCAGTTCAAGGCTGTTGACGCCGCCCCGGTGAAGAAGCCCTTCTCTGAGGTCTTCACCCTGCTGCAGACCGAGGCCATCGATGGTCAGGAGAACACCTGGTCGAACATCTACACCCAGAAGTTCTACGAGGTGCAGCCCTACATCACCGAGTCCAACCACGGCTATCTCGGCTACATGGTGGTGACCTCCACCAGCTTCTGGAACAGCCTCGACGAGGAGAGCCGCAAGGTGATCCGCGAGTCCATGAACGAGGCGCTGGAGTACGGCAACAGCCTCGCCAATGAGCTCAACCAGGAGGCCAAGCAGAAGGTCATCGACTCCGGTGAGAGCGAGGTGATCGACCTCTCCGACGATCAGCGCGAGCAGTGGGTCAAGGCGATGAAGCCGGTCTGGAACCAGTTCCGCTCGCAGATCGGTGGCGACCTCATCGACGCCGCCGAGGCGTGCGACGGCTGAGGGTAGGCCCACGATGAGCATCATTCGACTGCTCAACCGCCTGGAGGAGGACATTATCGCCCTCCTCCTGGTGGTCCTGACGCTGCTCGTGTTCGTCGAGACCGTCATGCGCTTCGGCTTCGGCGCGACCATCGACTGGGCCGAAGAGGGCTCGCTGACCCTGGCCGGCTGGTTCGTGCTCTTCGGCGCCTCGCACGGGATCAAGGAGGGCACGCACATCGGCGTGGACCTCTTCACCCGGGCGCTGCCGGGCCGGGCCAGGCGCGCGGTCGCGGTCGTCGCGGTCGTCGCCTGCCTCGGCTACGCGGGCCTGTTCCTCTACGGCTCCTGGGTCTACCTCGACAAGATGTGGATGCTCGGGCTGCCAATGGAGGACCTGCCCATGCCCACATGGGCGGCGCACAGCGTGATGCTCATCGGCTTCGGCCTGATCACGCTGCGGCTGGTGATCCTGCTGGTGAACATCGTCCGCGGCCGGGCCGACGGCTTTCCGTTCGCCAACGAGGCGGACGAGACCATGGAGCACTTCGAGGCCACGCACGCCGACGAGGGGGGCCGGTCGTGACCACCGCATTCCTGTTCATCCTGCTGTTCGGGGCGATGCTGATCGGCATCCCGGTGGCGCTGTCGCTGGGGCTGTCCAGCATCGTCACGATCCTGCTGTTCTCCAACGACTCGCTGGCCTCGATCGCGCTGAAGTTCTTCTCAGCGGCATCGGATCACTACACGCTGCTGGCGATCCCGTTCTTCATCCTCTCCTCCGCCTTCCTCTCCACGGGGGGCGTGGCGGAGCGGCTGATCGACTTCGCCAACAACTGCGTGGGCCACATCAAGGGCGGCCTCGCCATGGCCTCGGTGCTGGCGTGCATGCTCTTCGCCGCGGTCTCCGGCAGCTCGCCGGCCACCGTGGCGGCCATCGGCAGCCTGGTGATCGCCGGCATGGCCAAGGCGGGGTATCCGGAGAAGTTCGCCGCCGGGGCGATCGCCAACGCCGGCACGCTGGGCATCCTGATCCCGCCGTCCATCGTCATGCTCGTCTACTCCGCCGCGACCCAGACCTCGGCGGCGAAGATGTTCATGGCCGGGCTGATCCCGGGGATCATGATGGGCGGCATCCTGATGCTCGCGATCTACATCGCCGCCCGGGTCATGGACCTGCCGCGTCTGCCGTTCCCCGGCTTCCGTACCCTGTTCGGTTCGGCGGCACGGGCCTCCGGCGGGCTGATGCTGATAGTGATCGTGCTCGGCGCGATCTACGGCGGTGTCGCCAGCCCCACGGAAGCGGCGGCGGTCTCGGCGATCTACGCGTTCCTGGTCTCCGCGCTGGTCTACCGGGACATCGGTCCGCTGAAGGCGACACCGTGGCGCCACGAGGGCGAGTCCAACGCGACCGCGGTGGCCCGCAATGCCGTGCAGATGCTCGTTGCGGTACCGCGCAGCGCCTGGCATCCGGACATGCGCGAGACGGTGCTGAGCGCGGCCAAGACCAGCATCATGCTGCTGTTCATCATCGCCAACGCGATGCTGTTCGCCCACGTGCTGACCACCGAGCGCATCCCGCATCACATCGCCGAGGCGATCGTGAGCTGGGGCCTGCCGG
Source organism: Arhodomonas sp. KWT (assembly GCF_010993615.1). Classification (NCBI taxonomy): domain Bacteria; kingdom Pseudomonadati; phylum Pseudomonadota; class Gammaproteobacteria; order Chromatiales; family Ectothiorhodospiraceae; genus Arhodomonas; species Arhodomonas sp. KWT. The sequence goes on from NZ_WNXE01000071.1 coordinate 9,386, forward strand.
CATGGGGCTTCCTGATCGTGGTCAACATCCTGCTGCTGGTGGCGGGCAACTTCATGGAGCCGTCGGCGATCCTGCTGATCATGGCGCCGATCCTCTTCCCCATCGCCATGCAGCTCGGCATCGACCCGATCCACCTGGGCGTGATCATGGTGGTGAACATGGAGATCGGGATGATCACCCCGCCGGTGGGGCTGAACCTGTTCGTTACCGCCGGCATCACCAACCGCAGCCTGGGCTGGGCCATGTCCGCGGCCCTGCCGTGGCTGGGACTGATGCTGATCTTCCTGCTCCTGATCACCTACATCCCGCAGATCTCGCTGTTCCTGCCGGAGATCCTGGGATAGCGGAGGCGAGGGCCGCCCGGGCCACCGGCCCGGGCGGCCGGTCGTCAGCGGCCGAGCAGGCCGGAGAAGAACTGGCGGGTGTTCTCGGCGAGCGCCTCGAGGAAATAGCCACCCTCCTGGACGACGAGCACCGGCACGCCGGTATCGTTCAGCGTCGCGCCCATGCGGTTGAAGCCCTCGGAGGTGACGGCGACCTTCGCCTGGGGGTCGTCTTTGTAGATGTCGTAGCCGAGGGTGCACACGATCACGTCCGGCGCGAACAGCCGGATCGCCTGCATGGCCTCGTCGAACCGGTCGAAGAACGCGGACTCCGGCGAACCATGGGGGATGGGCAGGTTGAGGTTGTAGCCGTAGCCGGCGCCCTCGCCGCGCTCCTCCTCGAAACCGCTTACCACCGGGTAGAAGTTGGTGGGGTCGCCATGGATGGAGACATAGAGCACGTCGCTGCGGTCGTAGAAGACCTCCTGGATACCCTGGCCGTGATGCATGTCCGGGTCCAGGATCGCCACCCGCGGATAGCGGGACTGCAGCACCCTCGCGGCGATGGCGGCGTTGTTGAGATAGCAGAACCCCCCGGCCGCATCGATGCGCGCGTGGTGCCCCGGCGGACGGCTCAACGCGTACGCGTACTGCTCACCGTCCAGCATCGTGGAGGCCGCGGAGACCGCCGACTGCGCCGAATGGTAGGCCGCATTCCAGGTCAGCTCGCCCACGGGGCAGCTGCCGTCGGCAAGGTAGCGCGCCGCCTCGGCGAGGATACCGCGCATCGGATTCGGCGAGCGCATGAACACGTTCGACATGACCTCGTTGCCCCAGTCCTCGGGCCAACGCCGGTGAGCCGATTCCAGAAAGCGCAGATATCCCAGGTCATGCACGGCGTTGATGGGACGCATACCGTAGTCCGCGGGCTCCACCACCGGGATGTCGAGCGCGTCGAGCCCCTCACGGATGCGCTGGGTGCGCTCCGGCAGCTCCTGGGGGGCGCGCATCTGACCCCGCGAAAAATACGTCTGCGGGTGATGACCGTCCTGGGATGGGTGGAAGAACGCCTTCATTCTGCTGGCCTCCGGGATCAGTTGGATGATTGATGTCACACTAACTAACACGCCTTACAATGGCCGGCGGCGTCAAGCCCGAAGACCCGGCGTCACGACGGCCCCCGCCGGCAGGCACACCCGGCGGGGCAATCCCTACAGGTTAGCAGCCCCGCGCCGGCGGGCCGATGCCGCCGGTGCGGCGGCGCCACCGACAGACCGCAGCCACTGACATGCCCGTATCCAGCCTGCAGACCGTCGCCGGCGCTCTCGTACCGATCTTCGCCCTCATTGCCCTGGGACACCTCATGCGCCGCGGGGGTTTCCCGGGCGAGGGGTTCTGGCCGCAGCTCGAGCGCCTGGTCTACTTCGTGCTCTTCCCCGCACTCCTGGTGGACAAGCTCGCCACCGCCAGCATCGACGGCGCGCGCATCGCCCCGGTGGCCACCGCCGTGGCGCTGACCCTGGCGGCGATGAGCGCGGTGCTGCTCGCCCTGCGCCGGGCGCTGCCTGTGGACGGCCCCGGGTTCACGTCGGTGTTCCAGGCGGGGATACGCTTCAACACCTACCTGGGGGTGGCCACCGCCCTGGCCGTCTACGGCAGCAACGGCGCGGCGGTGGCGGCGCTGGTGATGGCGATGCTCATCCCGCTGGTGAACGTGATCTGCGTGAGCGTGCTGCTGCGCTACGCCGGCGGCCACGGCTCGCTGGGCGCGACCCTGCGCGGGATCGCACGCAACCCGCTGGTGCTCGCCTGCGTCGCGGGCCTGGCACTCAACCGCACGGGCATCGGCCTGCCGCTGGGCAGCGAGGGCGTGCTGGAGATCATCGGCCGCGCCGCCCTGCCCCTGGGCCTGATGACCGTCGGTGCGGGGCTGCAGCTGCGCACGGCCAGCGGCAACAAGACCGTCCTCGCCGCCGGCGTGATCCTCAAGCTCGCGGTGATGCCGGCGCTCGCCTGGGCCGCGGCGACAGCGCTCACTCTCACCCCGCTGGAGACCCGGGTGCTGGTGCTCTTTGCCGCCCTGCCCACGGCGACCTCCGCGTTCATCCTCGCCCGCCAGCTCGGCGGCGACCACACCCTGGTCGCCACCCTGCTCACGGTGCAGACGATGATCTCCGCGCTCACCCTGCCGGCCGTATTGATACTGGCGGGTCACCCCTGAGCGGGCCGCACTCAGCGCCGCTCACCGGCGTGGCCCGGCGCGAGCGCCGGGAGGCGGAACGACTGCACCGCCGTCAACACACCAAAGAGCAGCACACCGGCGAACACCCAGCCGAGGGCGTCCGCCAGCGCGGCCTGGAGCGACGGCGCCAGCGACGCCATGGCCTCGCCGCCGCGACCGAGCAGGCCGCGCACCTCGTTCAGGTCGGCGGACGATCCCGACAGCCCGGCCTGCAGCCGCTGGTTGAGCACCCCGCCGAGCACCGCGGCGCCAAGGGCACTGCCGAACAGCCGCATGAACAGATTCCCGGCGGTGGCAGCGCCCCGCTGGCGGTACCCCACCACGCTCTGGATGCTGACGACGAAGGTGGTGTTGGTGAAGCCCATACCGAGCCCGGTGGCGAACGAGCCCAGCGCCGGCCACCACGCCCCCAGTGCCATGCCCGGGGAGACGAACAGCACGCCACCGAGACACAGGCAAACGCCGCCGATCCGCGCGGTCACCCGGGGGCCGACGTGGGGCAGCATCCGCCCGCAGATCACCGCTGCAACCGGCCAGCCCACGGAGACGGCGGTGAGGGCGAAGCCGGCCACCGTCGCCGAGGTGCCGAGCACGCCCTGGACGTAGGCGGGGAGGAAGCTCGTCAGCCCGATGATCATCATCCCCGCCGTCAGCGCCGCACCGTTGGCGATGCGGATCAGCGGATAACGCCACAGACCGAAGTCCATCAGCGGCTCCGGGGCCCGGCGCTCGCGGCGCAGGAACGCCGCACCCCCGACCGCGGCGGTCGCCGCAAGGCCGAACGCCGCCGCCGAGTCCCACGCGAAGGCAACGCCGCCCTGGACCAGCAGCAGCATCAGCGTGGAGCATCCGAGCAGGAACCAGCCGGCGCCGGGATAGTCCACGCCGTCGTGGCGGTGCACCGGCCGCTCGCGCAGGAAAACGGCCAGCCCGACCATCGCCAGCACGCCGAAGGGCAGGTGCAGCCAGAAGATCCAGGGCCAGTGACCGTGGTCAACGATGGCCCCGCCGACCAGCGGTCCCAGCAGCGCCGAGATCCCCCAGGTGCTCGACAGCCAGCCCTGGATGCGGCCGCGCTCGGAGAGGGTGTAGAGATCGCCCACCAGGGTCATGGCAATGGGCTGGACCGCGCCCGCCCCCGCCCCCTGCACCAGACGGCAGGCAACCAGCGCCGGCATCGAGGTGGCCAGGCCACAGGCCAGCGACGCCGCCAGGAAGACCGCCACGCCCCCGAGGATCAGGGGCCGGCGCCCGAACAGGTCCGCGAGCTTGCCGGCGAGCGGCGTCGCCACCGCCTGGGCGAGAAAAAACCCGCTGAAGACCCACGTATAAAGACTCACGCCCCCAAGGGACGATACGATGTCGGGCATCGCGGTGGCCACGATGGTGCCCTCGATCGCGGCAAGGAACATCGTCAGCATCACGCAGGCAAGGACCCACCCGCGGCGGGCCGTGGACACGTGCCCCGCCCGGGCGGCGGCCGCGCCGCGATCCGGCGACGGGTTATCGGATGACTGAGTCACTGGCAATCGACCACCAAGGAAACGCCCTATGACCGTTCGCAACCTGGAGTACCTGTTCAAGCCGCGCTCCATTGCGCTCATCGGCGCGAGCCGCCGCGAGGGGAGCGTGGGCAGCGTGGTCGCCCGGAACCTGTTCAAGTCGGGGTTCGAGGGGCCGATCATGCCGGTCAACCCCAAGCACCGCGCGGTACAGGGCGTGCTCGCCTACCCGGACGTGGCGAGCCTGCCGATGACGCCGGACCTCGCGGTGATCGCGACTCCGCCGGAGACCATCCCCGGCATCATCGAGGAGCTCGGCGCACGCGGGACCAAGGCGGCGATCGTGATAACCGCCGGCTTCGGCGAGGGCCACGACGAGCGCGGGCAGGCCCTGCGCCAGGCCATGCTCGACGCCGCCCGCCCCCATCTGCTTCGGATTCTCGGCCCCAACTGCCTGGGACTGATCGTCCCCGGTGCCGGGCTGAACGCCAGTTTCGCACACCTGAGCCCGCCGCGCGGACGCATCGCCTTCGTCACCCAGTCCGGGGCGATCGTCACCGCGGTCCTGGACTGGGCCCAGAACCACAGTATCGGCTTCTCGCACATGATCTCCCTCGGGGACATGGCGGACGCGGACTTCGGCGACCTCCTCGACTACCTGGCCAACGACCCGGACACCGGCGCGATCCTCCTCTACGTCGAGGCCATCACCGATGC
>NZ_WNXE01000720.1:0-850 GCF_010993615.1 Arhodomonas sp. KWT
GCCCATGACCACGTCGTGGGAGAGGGTGGCGGCACGGGCGCGATCCAGCGCGGCGCCGATGTCGAAGAGCTCGCCGACGAACTCCTCCAGCTCCGGGCCCAGCTCCAGCAGCAGTGCGCTGGTGTCGGTGGCCGAAAGCGGTTCGCCGCGGCGGTAACGCAGCAGACGGGTGGCGAGCTCGGGCGCCCGGGCGGCGAGGCGGTCACGGAACAGGGCGTCCAGCCGGGCGAGGCCGCCGGGCTGCTGGAGGGCCTCGAAGCTCAGGCCGAAGCGCTCGAGTGCGGAGTCGAGATTCATGAGTCAGTCGGATCGCTGTGGCAGTTGATTCGGGATCGCGACGCGGGGCCGCGGCAGGATGCAAGGATGCGGGGCCGCCGTCGTCCCATCAAGTCAATCCGTGTGCGGTTTTTGCCGGGCCACGGCACGGACGTCACCGCGGGCGCCGCCCCGGGACAGTGAAGCCGGGCTGATATACTGCCACGCTTTGCCCGGTGCATCCCCCCGGCAGCCGCGGGCTGGCGGGGCCGGGCGCGGCGTGAAGGCGGGGGCGATGGAAGGCAGACGGATACGTGCGCAGGCACGGCGTCGCCGGCGGCGCGGGGTAGCTGGCACGGCGCTGGGGCTGGCGATGGCGTCCGCCGGCGTGCATGCCTTCGTGCCCGTGGTACCGATCGCGCTCGCCGGTGTGCTCACCTGGCTGGCGGGGGTCCTGCTGTGGCCGGATGTGGCCCCGCGCACCCGCCGTCAGGTACTCGCCCTGCTCGTCGCCGGGGGCGCCGGGCTGGTGTGGGCCGCGGCCAACGGTGAGCCGCTGGCCTGGGGACGGGCGCTGGCGGGCAACGCCGCACTC
>NZ_WNXE01000721.1:0-850 GCF_010993615.1 Arhodomonas sp. KWT
GATCCGGTATAGCCCCGTCCAGGCGGACCGTAGGTCGGTATTAGGTGTAGGTCGGCTGCTCGAAGGCAGCCGACAATGGCCCTGGAGAAGCGGCGTTGCAGGGAGCCGCCCGCGCGCGGGTGGGGCCGGCCGTGTGGAGTCGGGCGCCGCTGGTGCGCAATATCCCCGGCTGACTGACGCCCTGCACACGGCCGACGTTTCCCGGCACCCCTGACACACCGGGCGGACGCGCGGGTCCGTGATCCGGCCGCTCCGCCGCTTTCTACGTTGTGCTGGACCAAAAAAATGCCGGCGCGATCCCTGCGCCGGCTTGTTAGGTTCACTGTGCTGGAGGTGAAACGCGCACGCGACCCCCTCCGTGGGGTCGACCGGCTCCTGCCGGCGTGCGCCACTTCCCTGTGGTTTTTGTTATGGCCGCGGCTTCCTGCTGCGGCCCGCCCGCCCTCAATGGCAGGCACGGGGACAGGATGCCACCATCGCCGGGGGGTGACTGTCAGCCGCCGGTGACAGACCATGTAGGAATTGGCCTACACGGCCGCTACCCCATCCGGAGGAAGACATGATCGCGCTGCTTCAGCGCGTCAGCCGCGCGGCGGTGGACGTCGACGGCAGGACCGTCGCCGCGATCGGCGGAGGGCTGCTCGTGCTCGTCGGCGTTCAGCGCGAGGACGGGCCGGCGGACGCCGCCCGGCTCGCCGGGCGGCTGCTCGCCTACCGCGTGTTCGAGGACGCCGATGGCCGGATGAACCGTTCCCTGACGGATACCGGCGGCGGGCTGCTGCTGGTGCCGCAGTTCACCCTCGCGGCCGACACCCGCAAGGGCAACCGCCCGGGGTTCTCCACCGCGGCG
>NZ_WNXE01000722.1:0-849 GCF_010993615.1 Arhodomonas sp. KWT
TGCCCGCACCGGGCGGCAGCACGCCACTGTGTCGGATCTCTCCCGCGTCGACGATGGCCCATTTCACCCGGCTGTTGCCGACGTCGAAGAGTAATCGCATCACGCTGGCCTCACCCGGACATCGCCGGAGAAGAACCGGGAGACGCCCCCGGGCGTCTCCACCAGCAGTGCGCCGTCGGTATCGATACCGCGGGCGGTGCCCTCCTCCCGGCGGTCGCTTAGATGGATCACCACCGCCTGCCCCGCGAGCAGGTCCACCCCGGGCCAGCGCTCTGCGAGCAGGGTTGCGGTGCGTGCCGGGACGGTCGCGCACGCCTCGACCACCGCATTGACCACACCGGCCGCCAGCGTATTGCGATCGAGTTCGGACACGATATCGGCGACCCCCACCGACGGCGCCGCGAGGCCGCTGCCGTCCTCCGCGTCGCCAGAGCGCCAGTTCACCCCGATACCCACGACGACCCGGCACTGGCCGGTGGGATCACCGCTGAGCTCTGTCAGAATCCCCGCGAGCTTGCGGCCATCCACCCAGACGTCGTTCGGCCATTTGACGGCGGCACGCCCGACACCCAGCGCGCGCAGCCGCTCCGCGACACACACACCCACGGCCAGGGTCAGTCCGGTGGGGCCGCGTTCCAGGTTGCGGTACGGCCAGGAAACGGAGATATAGACGCCGCCGGGGGGCGATGCCCAGGCGCGGCCGAGCCGGCCGGTCCCCGCCGTCTGACGCTCGGCAATGACGATTCCGACGCGCCCCGCTTCCGGCGGACTGCGGCGCAGCTCGGCGTTCGTCGAATCTATCGATTCGAGCACCTGCAGCTCGGGGGCATTCACTCCCGTGAGCGCGTC
>NZ_WNXE01000723.1:0-848 GCF_010993615.1 Arhodomonas sp. KWT
GCGTCCCGGTGGGGCTTCGGCCGTCGGAACAGTAGCAGCAGTGGCAGTGAGGCGAGGGTGATCACCGCCATCAGCCGGAAATCGTTGAGATAGGATATCGCTGCGGCCTGGCGGGTGAGCACCTCGTTGAGCCAGGCCAGGCCGGCGCCGTGGGTGGCATCCAGGCCGCCGGGCAGCCTCAGGCCCGTGAGCGCGGTGTTGAACGGGGTCAGCCGCTCGCCGAGCACGGCGTGATTGATCTGCGTGTTCTGCGCCACCAGCGTGACCATCACGGAGATGCCGATGCTGCTGCCGATGTTGCGCATCAGGCTGAACAGGGCCGTGGCCTCGGTGCGCAGGTGTTCGGCGAGGGTCGAGAAGGTAATGGTGCTCAGCGGCACGAAGGTGAAGCCCAGCCCCAGACCCTGGATGATGCCGGTGTAGACCACCGCCATCGGCGCGATCTCCAGGTTGAACTGCGCCATGCCGAACAGCGACGTCGCGGTGAGGCACAGCCCGAGGGTGATCAGCCAGCGGATGTCCACCCGGTTGACCAGCCGGCCGACCAGGAACATCGCCGTCATGCTCCCGAGTCCGCGGGGCGCGAGCACCAGGCCGGTGGTGACCACCGGATAGCCCATGAGGTTCTGCAGGAACGGGGGCAGCAGGGCGAGCGTTGCGAGCAGGATCACCCCTACCAGGAAGATGAACGCCAGTCCGGTGAGCAGGTTGCGGTCCCGGAACAGCGCGGGGTGGAGGAACGGGTCCCTCGCGGTGAGGGTGTGGGCGACGAACAGGTACAGCCCCAGCGCGGCCACGCAGGTCTCGATAATGATCTCGCCGGAGGCGAACCAGTCCTGGCTCTGGCC
>NZ_WNXE01000724.1:0-848 GCF_010993615.1 Arhodomonas sp. KWT
CGGCGAGGTCGACCGGCCGGTCCCCCGGGAGAAGGGCGGCGAGAAGCGCCCGGCGCTGACCCGCTTCCGGCGCCTCGCCACTGTCGAGCTGCCCATTCCGGTGGACCGCTATCCCGCCGCGCGCTACTCGCTGGTGCGCGTCGTCCCGCTCACCGGGCGGCGGCACCAGATCCGTCGTCACATGGAGCGGGCGAACCACCCGCTGGTCGGCGACACCACCTACGGCCACGGGCCGCACAACCGGCTGTTCCGTGACCACCTGGACAGCCACCGCCTGCTCCTGCACGCGTGGCGTATCGCCTTCCCGCACCCGGTGGACGGCACGCCGTGCCAGATCACCGCGTCGCCGGCCGCGGACTTCGCGGACGTCTGTGCCGCGCTCGGCTGGCCGCTGTCCGGATTGCTGGCGGATACCGGCCTGGTGGGCGGCGGGGCTCAGGCGGACTCGCGGGGAAACGCGGCCAGGGGGTGACCGGCGGTGATCCGTGCGCTGACCCGCTCCCCCGGGGCCAGGTGGGTCTCGTGGTTGGTGCGGACCTTGAGCAGCGGGCCGTCGTCCAGGCGCGCCGCGTACAGCCGCGTGCCGCCCTCGTAGCGGGACCACTCGACCGCGGCATTGGTGTCGCCGTCGGCCGCCAGGGTGACGTCGTCGGGGCGCAGGAGTACGTCCACCGGGCCGTCCCCGCTGTCCCCGGCCCGGGCAGTGCCGGCGCCGAGCAGGGTCCGCAGCTCGTCGCCGCGGCGCTCGCCGGGCAGGAACACCGCCTCGCCGAGGAACTGCGCGACGAAACGGCTGGCGGGGGCGCTGAAGCACTGTTCCGGCGGGCCGAGCTGCTCCAGCCGGCCGG
>NZ_WNXE01000725.1:0-844 GCF_010993615.1 Arhodomonas sp. KWT
CGGGGCACGCCGTGGCGTTCCAGGTAGGACGGGGCGGCACAGATGATGCGGCGGTTGACGCAGAGCTTGCGCGCGATGAGCGAGGGATCCTCCATCTGTTCGCGCCACTGGATCGCCACGTCGATGCCCTCCTCCACCAGGTCCACGTGGTGGTCGGTGAGCTCGAACTCCATGTTGATGTCCGGATAGCGCTCCAGGTACTGGTTGATCCGCGGCAGGATCTCCATGCGCCCGAAGGAGACCGTGGCCGCCACCCGCAACCGCCCCCGGGGGTTCTCGTTGAGGGCGGTTATGGCGTCCTCCGCCTCCTCGATCTCCTGGATGATCCGGGCACAACGCTCATAGTACGCCTGGCCGGCCTCGGTGAGGCTGATGCGCCGGGTGGTGCGGTTGAACAGCCGTGCCCCCAGGCGGTCCTCGAGGCGGCGTATCTGCTTGCTGACCGCCGAAGGCGTCAGATCCAGATCCCGGGCCGCCGCCGAGAAGCTGCCCTCCTCCACGGCCCGCGCGAAGATCATCATTTCGGCCGCCTTGTCCATGGGTGTTCCCCCGATTAGTGATTCCGGGTCACAAAGTTTTTGCCATTCGGCCGGATTGCGGCCGACAGCGGATGCGCTATTGTGCCATGCAACAAACGTTGGATGGCGCCTCACCGGATCGGCGGTTACATGAGACCGCGGGGTCCGGCCGGGAGCTTCCCGGCGACTATAGCAGCGGCACGGTACAGACACAGGGGTTTCGTCAAAAACACGGCCGATTCGTGCAACGACGGAACAGGTGATTGGCCTCGGCGACGGTCCAACGGATGCCCGGAACCAGAGAGAATACAGACAGAATTCACTTG
>NZ_WNXE01000726.1:0-842 GCF_010993615.1 Arhodomonas sp. KWT
AGCACGAACCAGCGGGCCTCGGCGTTGTCGTAGGCGGACTGGTGCTCGGTGGCAACGGCCAGGGTGCGCCGGGCATGCTCGGCACCGGCGCGGCTCGAGCGGCTCGGCACCGTCCCGTCGCCGGGGTCTTCGGGCTCGCCGATCTCGTAGCGGTAAACACGCTCGTGACCGTGACGGTCGGTTTCCATGGCCAGGCGATACTGGTTGTAGTGGGGGCGCGACTGTGCCGCCTTCCAGAGATGGCGGCTATATTCCGATTCCCTTCCCCGCCATATCACGGCGCCATAACTCATGTGATCCGGGCTGTCGGAGTAGAAGAGATAGGTATTGGGATTGAATCGGTTGGCCATGTTTTTGTGAAAACTCTTCACTTTGTCTTTCATTGTCTTTACGTATTTATCCCATTCCCTCTGGATTTTCTTCTCCCTGTCAGGGGCATGACTCCCTGTCAGCTCCGGATTGGCCAGCGCCGGCTCCAGCATGCCCCACCACTGTTCGCGTTCCAGGTAGATCGCCGTGTAGGGGTCGTCCCCTTCGGGCAGCGACCGGATCGCCCGGCCGTTGCGGCGGATCTGCAGCCAGTGCCGGCCATAGGCCGGGGTGGGGACCAGCTGCAGCGGGCCCGGGGCGCTACCGAGCACGGCCGTGGTCTCGCGCGCCGTCGCGCCCATGATGTGACTGGTGAAGAAACCGCCCTCGGTGCCGCACTTCATGCGCCGGTAGAAGACCGGCGCCCCGTTGGTGGGCATCACCCCGTGCACCACGCCCAGCATGCTGGCGTTGCCGCCGTCGACTTCCGAGTAGTAACGGGCGACCAGTCCGCCCATGGAGTGGGTGAGCAG
>NZ_WNXE01000727.1:0-840 GCF_010993615.1 Arhodomonas sp. KWT
GCTGGTCTCGGAGCGTCTCCCGGCGCTCGGGTGGCGGGGGCACCTGGCCTTCCCCGACGAGATGGAGGCGCTCGACGGGGTCCTCTCTGCCGGTTTCGGCGTCGTCATCATCGAGACGCCCGGCAATCCGGACCTCGCCGTGCTGGATATAGGCGCTGTCGCCGAGGCCGCGCACCGGGCGGGGGCGCTGCTGGTGGTGGACAGCACCTTCGCCTCGCCGGTGAATCAGAACCCCTTGGCGCTCGGTGCGGATCTCGTGGTGCACAGCGCGACCAAGTATCTCGGTGGCCACAGCGACCTCACCGCCGGCGCGGTCATGGGGCCGGCGGCGCTACTGGAGCCGGTGGCTGGCTGGCGCAAGACCCTCGGCCAGACACCGTCGCCGGAGACTGCTGCGCTGCTCGCGCGCAGCCTGCGCACGCTGGACGTGCGGATGCAGCGCCACAACGCCAATGCCCAGCGCATCGCCGAGGCCATGGCGAACCATCCGGCGGTGCGCCAGGTGCATTATCCGGGGCTGCCGGACCACCCGGACCATGCCCTGGCCCGGCGGCAGATGCGCGCTTTCGGGGGCATGCTTTCGCTGACCCTGGAAGGGGACGCGGCCGGCGCGATGGCTATGGTGGATGCCCTCGAGCTCTTCCTGAATGCTCCCAGCCTCGGCGGCGTCGAGAGCCTGGTGACTCAGCCGGTGATGACCAGTCACGCCGACCTGGACGAACGCGAGCGTGCCCGGCGGGGCATCGGCGAGACCATGGTACGGCTGTCCGTCGGCCTCGAGGACGCGGACGACCTGATCGCCGACCTGGAGCAGGCGCTGGCCCGCGCGGGATAGGTGCT
>NZ_WNXE01000728.1:0-839 GCF_010993615.1 Arhodomonas sp. KWT
TTTCTTCGTCTCTGGGGGGCGCTTTGACGGCTTCTCTGCCGGTGCTATTCGGCGCCCCGGGAGGGGGCTAGTCTGCTGCTAGGGGCGTGCCGCGGGAGCGGGGCACGTGCGTCTCGTACGCCGGGCTGGTGCGGGTAACGCCGCTACCGGGAGAGGGGCATGAAACGAATCAGCAGTCATTACTATTACCGTATCTTCCTGGCGTTGCCCCTTCTTGAGGGGCTGGTGGTCGCAGCGGCGTTGCTGCTCGCCGGGCGGATGCTCACCGGAGGTGGCGACCTCGTGAGCGGGGCGTTTCCCGCGGGCGTGGCGGGTGTACTGGCCGTTCTGGGCATGACCACGACCGGGCTGTACAACTACCGCCTGCGCGACCGTTTCGGCGGGGTGATGGTGCGGGCGCTGCTGGCCTTCGCGGGGGCGGCGCTGCTGGCTGCGGCGCTGTACTACCTCCTGCTTGGTCCCGGCCTCGACATGACGGTGCTCGCCTGGAGCTGGGCCCTCGCGTTCTCCCTGGTCCTCGTCCTGCGGGCCGGCTATTTCCGCTGGCTCGGTGCGGAGGGCATCAAGCGGCGGGTGCTGATTCTCGGTGCGGGGCGCCGGGCCCAGCCCCTGTCACGGCTGAGGCGCCGCACCGACCTTCTGGGGCTGCGCGTCGTCGGCTTCGTGGCGCTGCCGAGCGACGAGTCGCGGATCGTCGAGCCCGTGCGACTGGTGGAGCTCGACCGGGCGTTGCCGGAGTGGGTGGCGGCGAACGGGATCGATGAGATCGTCGTTGCCCTGGATGAACGCCGTCGCGGCCTCGGTGGCAGGGGGATGGACGTGGAGGCGCTGCTCGCCTG
>NZ_WNXE01000729.1:0-839 GCF_010993615.1 Arhodomonas sp. KWT
AGGCCACCGATGCTGACCACCAGCAGGATCAGCATGGCCATCAGCCCGACGTTCTTCTCTACGACCTCATGTGACATTCGCTGATCTCCTTAAGCGGTCGCTTCCGGGGCGGATTCGGTCGCCACGCGCTCCTGCGGGCGAATGGTCATCCACACGTTCCAGGCCATGATCAGCATGCCTGCGAGGAACAGGAAGCCGCCGAACATGCGCACCGCGTAGTACGGGTAGGTGGCCTGCAGGGACTGCACGAAGCTGTAGGTCAGCGTGCCGTCCGGGTTGGTGGCCCGCCACATGAGGCCCTGCATCACGCCCGCGATCCACATCGAGGCGATGTAGAGGACCACGCCGATGGTCGCCACCCAGAAGTGGGCGCCGATGGCCTTGACGCTGTACATCTGCTCCCGGCCCCAGAGCTTCGGAATCAGCGCGTACATGGAACCGATGGTGATGAACGCCACCCAGCCGAGCGCGCCGGAGTGCACGTGACCGATCGTCCAGTCCGTGTAGTGGGACAGGGCGTTGACGGTCTTGATGGACATCATCGGGCCCTCGAACGTGGACATGCCGTAGAACGACAGGCTGACGATGAGGAAGCGGATGATCGGGTCGTCACGCAGCTTATGCCAGGCGCCCGAGAGCGTCATGATGCCGTTGATCATGCCACCCCAGGAGGGCGCGAGCAGGATCAGCGAGAACACCATGCCCAGCGACTGCACCCACTCCGGCAGCGACGTCCAGTGGAGATGGTGGGGACCCGCCCACATATACACGGAGATAAGCGCCCAGAAATGCACCACGGAGAGGCGGTACGAATAGATCGGGCGCCCGGCCTGCTTGGG
>NZ_WNXE01000072.1:0-14093 GCF_010993615.1 Arhodomonas sp. KWT
CCGATCTGCGATCGCGACAGGCACCTCCCCCATTGCGGGGGAAGGCACGCTATCCCAGCGCCCGGCGGGCGTTGCGGAACAGCCGCATCCAGGGGCCGTCCTCGCCCCAGCTCGTGGGGTGCCAGGCGTGCTGCACCGTCCGGAAGACCCGTTCGGGGTGGGGCATCATCACGGTCACCCGGCCGTCCCGGGTGGTGAAACCGGTGAGCCCCAGGGCGGAGCCGTTGGGGTTGACGGGGTAGGCCTCGGTGGTCTCGCCGTGGTTATCCACGTAGCGCAGCCCCGCGAGGCCGGCGCTCATCACCTTGCGCGGTCCGGAATCCGCGGCGTAGACGGTGCGCCCCTCGCCGTGGGCGACCGCGATGGGCAGCCGGGAGCCGGCCATGCCGGCGAGCACCAGCGATGGCGAGTCCATCACCTCCACCAGCGCCAGCCGGGCCTCGTACTGCTCCGAGCGGTTGCGCACGAACCGCGGCCAAAGCTCGCTGCCGGGGATGAGCTCGCGTAGCGCGGAGAGCATCTGGCAGCCGTTGCACACGCCCAGGGAGAGGGTGTCCGGGCGCTCGAAGAACGCCGCGAATGCCTCGCGCAGCTGCTCATTGAAGAGCACGGACTTGGCCCAGCCGCCGCCGGCACCGAGCACGTCGCCGTAGGAGAAGCCGCCGCAGGCGGCGAGGGCCTGGAAGGCCGCGAGGCGGTGGCGTCCGGCCATGAGGTCGCTCATGTGCACGTCGACGGCCTCGAAGCCGGCGCGGTCGAAGGCGGCGGCCATCTCGGTATGGCTGTTCACCCCCTGCTCGCGGAGCACCGCTACCCGGGGCCGGGTGCCCTCGTTGATATACGGCGCGGCGATGTCGTCCGCGGGGGCGAACGAGAGGCTGGCGTTCAGGCCCGGGTCGGTGTCGTCGTCCACCGTAGCGAGGGCCTCATCGGCGCAGGCCGGGTTGTCCCGCAGGCGCTGGATCTGGTGGCTGGTCTCCCGCCAGAGCCGTTCCAGCGTGGCCCGGGGCTCGTCGAGCAGCGTCTGGTCACCGGCGGTGACGCGCAGGTGCTGGTCATCGCGCAGGCGGCCCACGCGGTGGAGGTGGTGTCCCAGACCGGCCTCGTGGAAGGCGGCCTCAACGGCCTCGATCTCGCCGGCGGAGACCTGGAGCACCGCGCCGAGCTCCTCGCTGAACAGCGCCGCGAGCGGGTCCCGGTCGAGGCCGGCGACGTCGAGGTCCACACCGGTGCGCCCGGCGAAGGCCATCTCTGCGATGGTGGTGAAGAGCCCGCCGTCGGAGCGGTCGTGGTAGGCCAGCAGCCGGCCGTCCGTATTCAGGCGCTGGATGGTGGCGAAGAAGGCGGCCAGCCCGCGGGGATCGTCAAGGTCCGGGGTCTCATCACCGATACGGCCATAGACCTGGGCCAGCGCGGAGCCGCCGAGGCGATTACGACCCTTGCCCAGGTCGACGAGCAGCAGCTCGCTGCCGTCCTCGTCCCGCCGCAGCTCGGGGGTGAGGGTCCGCCGTGCGTCGCCCACCGGGGCGAACGCGGAGATCACCAGCGTGAGCGGGGCGGTCACGCTGTGCTCGCCGTCCCCGTCCTCCCACACGGTGCGCATGGACAGGGAGTCCTTGCCCACCGGAATGGTGACGCCGAGGCTGGTGCACAGCCGGCCGACGGCGCGGACGGTGTCGTACAGCCGGGCGTCCTCGCCGGGGTGGCCGGCGGCGGCCATCCAGTTGGCGGAGAGATTGACGTCACGAAGGTCGTCGACCGGTGCGGCCGCGAGGTTGGTGAGGGCCTCGCCGACGGCGAGTCGGCCCGAGGCCGGCGCGTCCAGCACCGCCACCGGCGGGCGCTCACCCATGGCCATGGCCTCGCCGCTGTAGCCGTCGTAGTCGGCGAGGGTCACCGCGACGTCGGCCACCGGTACCTGCCAGGGCCCGACCATCTGGTCTCGCGCCACCAGGCCGGTGACGGAGCGGTCGCCGATGGTGATCAGAAACTCCTTGGAGGCTACCGTGGGCAGGCGCAGGAGCCGGGTCACGGCCTCGGCGACGTCGACGCCCTCGAGGCCGAGGGCGGGCTTCGCGAAGGGGTGGTGATGGACGTCGCGGAGCATCTTCGGCGGCTTACCGAGGAGCAGCTCCATGGGGATGTCCACCGGGGTGTTGTCGAAGTGGCCGTCGCCGACCACCAGCTGTGCGTCGTCGGTGGCCTCGCCCACCACTGCGAAGGGCGCGCGCTCGCGCTCGCAGATCGCCTCGAAGGCGGCCAGACGGTCCGGGTCCAGGGCCAGGACGTAGCGTTCCTGGGCCTCGTTGCACCACAGCTCCATGGGCGACATGCCGGGTTCGTCGTTGGGGACGGTGCGCAGCTCGATGCGCCCGCCGCGCCCGGAGTCGTCGAGGAGCTCGGGCAGGGCGTTGGACAGTCCGCCGGCGCCCACGTCGTGGATGGCGACGACGGGGTTGTCCCGGCCCAGGGCCCAGCAGGCGTCGATCACCTGCTGGCAGCGGCGCTCGACCTCGGGGTTGCTTCGCTGCACGGAGGCGAAGTCCAGCGCCTCTTCGCTCTCGCCGCTGGCCACCGACGAGGCGGCGCCGCCGCCGAGGCCGATGAGCATGGCGGGCCCGCCGAGCACCACCACCGGAGCGCCGGCCACGGCACGGCCCTTGTCGACGTGCATCCCGCGGATGTTGCCCATGCCGCCGGCGATCATTACCGGTTTGTGGTAGCCGCGGACCTCCTCGCCGTCCGGGCCGGGCACGCGCTGCTCGAAGCTGCGGAAGTAGCCGGCGAGCTGGGGGCGGCCGAACTCGTTGGCGTAGCTCGCCGCGCCGACCGGGCCGTCGATCATGATCGACAGCGCCGAGGCGATGCGCCCGGGCCGCGCGGGATCGTTCTCCCACGGGCGGGGGGCGTCCGGGAGGTGGAGATTGGAAACGGTGAAGCCGGCGAGCCCCGCCTTGGGCCGGGCACCGCGGCCGGTGGCGCCCTCGTCACGGATCTCGCCGCCCACGCCGGTCGCGGCGCCGGCATGGGGCGAGATCGCGGTGGGGTGGTTGTGGGTCTCCACCTTCATGACCAGATGGGCCGCCTCCTCGTGGCGGGCGTACGCGCCGGTCTCCGGGTCTGCGAAGAACCGTTGCGCCGGGTGTCCGGCAGCGACCGCGGCGTTGTCGCTGTAGGCGGAGAGTACGCCCTCGGGGCGGGCCTCGTGGGTCGCCCGGATCATGCTGAACAGCGACTGGGGCTGGCGCCGGCCGTCGATGACCCAGTCCGCGTTGAAGATCTTGTGGCGGCAGTGCTCCGAGTTCGCCTGGGCGAACATCATGAGCTCCATGTCCGTGGGGTTGCGGCCGAGCGCACCGTAGCTCTCCACGAGGTAGTCGATCTCGTCCTCGGCCAGGGCCAGGCCCAGCTCGGCGTCCGCGTGCACCAGCGCCTCCCGGCCGCCGCCGAGCAGGTCCACGGTGACCACGGGGCGCGGCTCGTGCCGGGTGAACAGCGCCGCCGCCTCGTCCGGGCCGGGGAGCACGGACTCGGTCATGCGGTCATGCAGCGCGGCGAGCAGCCGGGCGCGGGTGCCGGCGTCCAGCGTGGCGCCGTCGGCGAGCTGGATGTTCCAGAGCACGCCGCGCTCGATCCGCCGGATCCCGGTGAGCCCGCAGTTGTGGGCGATATCGGTCGCCTTGCTGGCCCATGGCGAGATGGTGCCCAGGCGCGGCACGACCAGCAGGATCTCGTCCGCCCGGGCGGTATCCGGGCCGGGCTCGCCGTAGTCGAGCAGCGCCTCCAGGACCGCGCGCTCCTGCTCGTCCAGTGCCGAATCGGTGTCGACGAAGTGCACGTGGCGTGCGGACAGGCCCGTAAGGGCTGGGGTCCCTAGAGCGAGGTCGCCGAGGAGGCGCTCGATGCGGAACTCGGAGAGGGCGGGGTTACCGGTAATTTGCAGCATGGGTGTGGCCCTGCAGGCGACAAAAGGGGGCACGATGGCCCCCCGGCTGTTGATCGGCTTGTCCTGCGCCGGGGCGTACCGGAAGGGTACGCCCCGGCGACGCGGGGCGCCGCGCTAGCGCAGCTGCTCCGCGATCAGGGAGAGCATCCGCTCGACGATCTCCGGATCAGCGGTGGTGTCCGCTTTGTCCGCCTCGACCCGCACCCGGGTCTCGCCGTCGGCGCTGTCGAGGACGACGCGGTAGGTCCGCACGGTATCCGGCACCGGCTCGTCCCGCCAGAAGGCGAAGGATTCCAGGAAGCCCTCCTCCGGCGGTTCCGCCCCGGTCTCCGCCTTGGTGTCGTAGCGGACGTAGTAGATGCCATCGCTGCGGTTGCGGTCGCTCACGGTGAAGCCGGCCCGATCGAGGGCGAGGCCGACGCGGCGCCATGCATTGAAGAAGTCATTGCCGAGCACCAGGCGCGGCTCGCCGTCGACGCGGGTCACGTTGGCCTGGGGCTGGGTCGCGCTCGCCGCGGCGACCGCCTCGTGGCTGCGTTCCTGTGCGTAACCGAAGTAGACGAGCATGCTGCGCAGGAACTCCGCTTCGAGGAACGGGTCGTTGCCGGCCAGCGTCCAGCCGTCGCCTTCGCGCCGTACCCGGCGGTGGGCGACGAATACCTCTGCGGAGTCCGCCTCGCGGCCGGGCTCGACGCGGATGAGGTAGCGATCCGCCACGGTGGCGTCCTCGGGGCCGGGCAGGGTCGGCGCGAATACGCCGCCGGTCACCGGCTTATTGGTGAACAGCCACTCGGTCTCGGCGATGCCGACGGCGGGCTGGCTGCGGGCCTTCTTCACGCCCTGGTGGTCGAGGAAGTCGGACACCCACTGCCAGACCTTCTTCGGCGGTGCGCTGACGTTGAGCCAGCGGTCGTCGCCGGCGCGCTGGACGGTGACCGAGTCCGGCTGGGGCAGGACGGCGTTGTTGCCGCCCCGGGCGGTCGCCACGCCGTCTTCGGGGATCAGCATGCTTCCGGAAGCCTGATCCCTGGTGAGATCCGGCGGCAGCTGGAGCTGCTCGATCCGGGACTGCGACGACGGGGCGTCATCGCCCCAGCCGAACCAGCTGCAGCCGGACAGGGTGACCGTCAGGGCAACGGCGGCGGTGAGGGCGAGGGAACGATTCATGTATTTCACAGGCAGCCCGCGAGCTTCATCGCTTGCAGCACCGTCTCGTGGTGCTGCTCGGAAAGCGGCGTCATGGGCAGACGGATGCCGGGCCCGATGAACCCGAGCTGCTGTACCGCCCACTTCACCGGAATGGGGTTGGTCTCGACGAACAGCGCCTTGTGCAGCGCCGCCAGCCGCGCGTCGATGCGCTCGGCCTCCTCGCGGTCGCCGCGCAGCGCCGCTGCGCACATCTCGTGCATCTGGCGCGGGGCGACGTTGGCCGTCACCGAGATCGCGCCCTTGGCGCCCACGAGCATGAGCGCGAGGTTCTTGGCGTCCTCGCCGCAGAACACGTCGATGCGGTCGCCACAGCGCTCCACCAGTTCCTGGGCGCGCTCGACGCTGCCGGTGGCCTCCTTGATGCCGACGATGTTGGAGATATCGGCCAGGCGGTCGACGGTGTCCGGCAGGATGTCGCAGGCGGTGCGCCCGGGGACGTTGTAGATGAGCTGCGGGATCGGGACGTCCTCGGCGACGGTGCGGAAGTGCTGGTAGAGCCCTTCCTGCGTCGGCTTGTTGTAGTACGGGGTCACCAGCAGGGCCGCGTCGCAGCCGCCCTCCATGGCGCAGCGGGTGAGCTTGACCGCCTCCCAGGTGGAGTTGGCGCCGGTGCCACCGATGACCACGGTGCGCCCCTGAACCATCTCCACCACCCGGCGCATCACGTAACAGTGCTCGTCGTAGTCGAGGGTGGCGGACTCACCGGTGGTGCCGACGGCGACGATTGCGTCGGTGCCGTTGGCGATATGAAACTCCACCAGCCGCTCCAGCGCCGCCTCGTCCACCGAGCCGTCGTCGTGCATCGGCGTGACCAGAGCCACCATGCTGCCGCGGAACATTTGCGCGATCTCCCCGCTGGAACCCGATAAAGGCCGCATAGTAGCGACGGTGCCGGGGTGTGACAAGCAAGCACCGGGCGCGTGCTACACTCGGACGCCGTTGTTCCACCGCGCACGGAAAATCCCAGCATCATGCACAACAGTCTCCTGGTTATCTCGGCGCTCGGTGAGGACCGTCCCGGCCTGGTGGATGGGCTGACCCGGCTGGTGGCGGACGCGGGCTGCAATATCGAGGACAGCCGCATGACCGTGCTCGGTGGCGAGTTCGCCGCGATCGTACTGGTCTCGGGGCGCTGGAACCAGCTCGCCAAGCTGGAGGCGACGCTGCCGAGCCTCGAGCGGCGCCTGTCGCTGACCGTGCAGACGCGGCGCACCGCGCGCAGCCGCCGCGGCGGCGAGCTCCTGCCCTATGCGGTGGAGGTGGTGTGCATGGATCAGGGCGGGGTGGTGCACCAGCTCTCGAACTTCTTCTCGGTGCGCGAGATCGATATCCGCGATCTGGCGACGACGACCTACACCGCAGTGTATACCGGCACCCCCATGTTCTCCGTGCGCATGACCGTCGATGTGCCGGCACGCATGCAGATCGCGCGGCTGCGTGAGGAGTTCATGGACTTCTGTGACGAGCTCAACCTGGACGCGATCATCGAGCCGGCCAAGGCCTGAGCGGCGGCCGGTGGGTCGCCGGCGTGCTCCCCGCGGCGCGATTCCCTATGATCGGGATGGACGTGATAGCCAGGCGAAAGGAGGTTCCCGGATGTCCGAGATCGAGATTGACCGTCCCGTCCCCGACTTCGAGCGCCCGGCCACGGGCGACACAGCCTTCCGCCTGGCCGACTGCCGCGGCCGGCAGGTGCTGCTGTTCTTCTATCCCAAGGCCAACACTCCGGGCTGTACCCAGGAGGGCAAGGACTTCCGCGACCTTCACGATGCGTTCGCCGCGGCGAATACGCTGGTGGTCGGCGTCTCACGCGACGGCCCGAAGGCGCAGCAGAACTTCAGCGACAAGTACGACTTCCCCTTCCCGCTGCTCTCGGACAAGGACGAGGGCGTGTGCACCCTCTTCGGCGTGATCAAGGAGAAGAACATGTACGGCCGCCGGGTGATGGGCGTGGAGCGCAGCACCTTCCTCATCGACGCCGACGGCGTGCTCCGCCGCGAATGGCGCGGTGTGAAGGTGAAGGGGCACGCCGAGGAGGCACTGGCGGCGGCGAAGGCGCTCCATGACGGCGAGTGATCAGCCCCGGGCCTACGTGCTCGACACCTCGGTGCTGATGCACGACCCGGCGGCGCTGTTCCGTTTCGAGGAGCATGACCTCTACCTGCCGGTGGCGGTGCTGAGCGAACTGGACGACGCCAAGCGCGGGGTCTCGGAGGAGGCGCGCAACGTCCGCCAGGTCAGCCGTTTCCTGGACACGCTGCTCGCCGACGCCGGCCCCGCGGAGCTGGCCGAGGGGCTGGTGCTGGCGCAGGCCGCGGTGGGCGCGGCCCCGGCCGGGCGGCTGTTCTTCCTGCGCGACGGCACCGAGTCCGGCGACGAGGGCATCCTCGCCGCCGCGCTGGCGCTGCGCGAGCGCCTGGCCGGCCATACCGTCGTGCTGGTCAGCAAGGACATCAACCTGCGCATTCGCGCGACCGTCGCCGGCCTGCGCGCCGAGGACTATCACAGCGACCAGGTCCTGGACGACGTCGACCTGCTCTACACCGGCGTGCGCGGCCTCGACGAGTGGCCCGGCGAGGGCGGCACGGCGGTGGCGCCTTCCGGCGAGCCGCCGCTGGCGCCGCGGGAGTGCGTCCACACCGGCGAGCGCGAGGCGGTGGTCAGCACCGTGGACGAGGCCGGCCGCGCCACGCTGGCGCCGCTGAAGGACTACCGTGCCGGGGGTGAATCGGTGTGGGGCGTGCACGCCCGCAACCGCGAGCAGAACTTCGCCCTCAACCTGCTGCTCGATCCGGCAGTGGACTTCGTCACCCTGCTCGGGCCGGCGGGCACGGGCAAGACCCTGCTGGCGCTCGCCGCGGGCCTGGCTCAGACCTTCGACGATGCGCGCTACCGCGAGATCGTGATGACCCGCGCGACCGTGTCCATCGGCGAGGACATCGGCCACCTGCCGGGCACCGAGGAGGAGAAGATGACCCCCTGGATGGGGGCGCTGATGGACAACCTGGAGGTGCTCTCCGGGCCCGACGGCGGTGGCTGGCAGCAGGCCGCGACCCGGGACGTGCTCCAGAGCCGCATCCGCATCCGCTCGCTCAACTTCATGCGCGGGCGGACGTTCATCGACCGGTACCTGATCCTCGACGAGGCCCAGAATCTCACCGCCAAGCAGATGAAGACCCTGATCACTCGTGCCGGGCCGGGCACGAAGGTCGTCTGCCTGGGCAACATCGCCCAGATCGATACCCCTTACCTTACCGGCACCACCTCGGGGCTGACCTACGTGGTGGACCGCTTCCGCGGCTGGCCCCACGCCGGCCACATCACCCTGCAGCGCGGCGAGCGCTCGCGGTTGGCGGACTACGCCAGCGAGATGCTCTGAGTCCGGCAACCCTCGTCGTGGCAATGCGTGCCGGCTTGACGACGGTCCAGGGCTGACGCCGCCCCCTGCTCCCCGGGGCAGCGGCGCTGTCGCACACGGCCTGCGGCCGTGCACGACCTACCTGAAGGCGCGGGTAGGTCGTGCGCCGAAGGCGTGCGACGTCTCTGCCAGGAGCAGCCAGCCTACATGATCCGCCGCCGTGTCCCCCGCCACATGCAGCTGATGTCCCGCCATGACCGTGCAGGCGTGCGAGAGTTCGGGTAGGTCGTGCGCCGAAGGCGTGCGACGTCTCGCCGGCCGGTTCGTGCGCGCCTGAGACGCATTCAGCCGGACGGCGCACCGTAGTGAGAACTGCTGCCCTGAATCCGGGGTGCCTTCACTCGCCGCCGAGCGCCGTGCGCCCGGCGTGGTCGCGGGCGAACTGCCAGGCGACACGGCCGCTGCGTGAGCCACGGGCGAGGGCATAGCGCAGTGCCTCGGCGCGCACCGCCTCCTCGTCGCGGGTGTCGGCGCCCAGCGTCTCCAGCCAGGCGAAGCAGATGTCCAGGTAGCGCTGCTGGTCGAAGGGGTAGAACGACAGCCACAGGCCGAAGCGCTCGGACAGCGAGATGCGCTCCTCGACCGCCTCGCCGTGGTGAATCTCGCCGTCGACGTTGCGCGCCTGCTCGTTGTCGGCCATGTACTCCGGCAGCAGGTGGCGGCGGTTGGAGGTCGCGTACACCAGCACGTTCGCCGGGGCGGCGGCCAGCGAGCCGTCGAGCACCGCCTTGAGCGCCTTGTAGCTGGCGTCGTCCGCCTCGAAGGAGAGGTCGTCGCAGAAGATCACGAACCGCTCCGGGCGGTCGTGGAGCAGGGCCACGATGTCCGGCAGGTCCACCAGGTGGTGGGCGTCGACCTCGATTATCCGCAGCCCCTCGCCGGCGTGCTCGGTGAGCAGCGCCTTGACCAGCGACGACTTGCCCGTGCCCCGCGAGCCCCAGAGCAGGGCGTTATTGGCCGGCAGGCCGGCCAGGAACTGCCGCGTGTTGCGCTGGAGCTCGTCGCGCTGGCGGTCGATGTTGCGCAGGTTCCCCAGGCGCAGCTCCTGCGGATGGTCGATCGGCTCGAGGTAGCCGTGGCCATTGCGGTGACGCCAGCGGAACGCGACGCTCGCGTCCCAGTCGGGTGCCGCGGTGGCGGGCGGGAGGACGGGGTCGAGGCGTTCGAGCAGCTGCTCCAGGGCGTCGGCGAGGCGGGCGGTGGGGTCCATGTGGCTGCGTTCCTCGTGTTCTGTCAGACTCGACGGGCGATCCATTCTGGCACATCACGGCGGCCCTGGCGGCGGGCCTCCGGCATCCGGAGAGGGCATGAGCGAGCGCGGCACCAATCTTTACTTCGCCTACGGGTCGAACCTGCATCCCCTGCGCCTGGGGCTGCGCACGCCGCAGTGCCGGCAGCTCGGCACCGCGACCCTGTCCGGCTATCGCCTGCGCTTCCACAAGCGCAGCGACGGTGACGGCTCCGCCAAGGCGGACGCGCACCGCACCGGCGGGGCGGCGGATCGTGTGCACGGCGTGGTCTACGCCATGGCCGACGACGAGATCCCGGTGCTCGACGACATCGAGGGCCTGGGCCCCGGGGGCTACGAGGTCCGCACGGAGACGCTCACCCTGGGCGGCGAGCCCCGCATGGTCTTCCTCTACACCGCCGTGACCAGCCATGTCGATCCCCATGGCCGGCCGTTCGCCTGGTACCGCGACCTCGTCTGGCACGGGGCGCGATGGCAGGGCTTCCCCGGCGACTACGTCGCGGCGATCGGGGCCGTTGCCGCCGGCGACGACCCGGACCCGGCACGCCGGGCGAAAAACGAGCGCCTGCTCGAGGCGATGCCCGGGTGGCATCCGGATCATGGCTACCACCTGCCCTGAGTCGCCATGCAACGCGTCTATACCGACAGCGACCCGCTGATCGTCGGCCACCTTGCGGAGGTGCTCCGTGGGCGCGGCATCGTGTGCATGGTGCGCAACTATTACCTCGGCGGCGGGGTGGGCGACCTGCCGCCTACGGAGGTCTGGCCCCAGCTCTGGGTGGAGCGGGACGAGGACGAGGCCGTGGCCCGGCGGCTCATCGACGAGGTGCTGTCCAACCACGACTCGGACGGGCCGGCGTGGGTGTGTCCGGGCTGCGGTGAGCGTGTCGAGGGACAGTTCGCGGCGTGCTGGCGCTGCGGGAGCCCGGCCCCGTGACGGGGCCGGGCGCGCGGATCACTCCATCCGGCCGGTGATCCAGTAGTTCACCCGTTTGGGGTGGTTCTCCACGTACTTGGCGGCGGCTTCCTCGTAGGAGGTCTGGCGCGCCTCGTACATGGCGCTCTGCAGATCGTCGATGGGCATCCACACCCGCGCGAGCATCGAGGCGACCTCGGGGTTGTCCTGGTAGAAGCCCTTGCGCGCGATCTTGTGCACGCGCTCGTAGGAGCCGAGCACACCCTTCGGATCGTCGATGTAGCGGATGTCGAAGGCGCCGAACATCCAGTGCGGGCTCCAGCCGGTAGCCACGATCCACTCCTTGCGGTCGATGGCGCGCTTGAGCGCGGCGGTCATGCCGGCGCCGCTGGAGAGCTGGAGGTTGTAGTCGTCGAGGCCGTAGTCCTTGATCGCCTTCTTGGACAGGCGGGTGAGGCCGGCGCCCGGATCGATGCCCGTGATGGTGCCGTCGAGCTTGTCGCGCACCTCGGGGTCGGAGAGGTCGTCGATGGAGTCGATCTTGTCCTCCGGGACGTAGCTCGGCACGACCCAGCCCAGCTTGGCGTGGTCGTAGATGAACCCGAGGTTGACCACGTCATCGCGGACCTTGTCCATGTAGTCCGAGTGGGTGGAGGGCAGCCACACGACGGTCATCACGTCCACGTCGCCGTTGGCCACGCCCTGGTAGAGCGGCGCGATGTCGGTCTGCACCAGCTCCACGTCCTGGTCCATCTTCTCTTCGAGCACGTGAGCGATGATCTTGGTGGTCATCTCGTTGCTCGACCACGCGGCCCAGCCGATGGTGACCGGCTCGTCGGCGGCCGTCGCCGGTGCGGCGATCCCCGCGGCCATGGCCGTTGCGGCGGCAATGCCGGCAAGACGCTTCCACATGGTTTGGCTCCTTTCTAATGGGTTGTTATTGACGCCGTGGACGCCAATGCCCGGGAACCTAGCACGGGTTGCGCATCGCCCCGGTTTTCAGGTGTCATGTCCGGTTACTTTGAATCCGCGCCCAGCCCGGGTACATTGCCGCGCCATGATCAGCCTGCGTGACATCACCCTGCGTCGCGGCCCCGAGCCGCTGCTCGAGTACACCGGTGTGACCATCCACGCCGGCCACAAGATCGGGCTCGTCGGTGCCAACGGCACCGGCAAGTCCACGCTGTTCTCGCTGCTTCGTGGCGAGATGGGGCTGGACGCCGGCGAGATGTCGGTGCCGCGGGACTGGGTGATCGCCCACATGGCCCAGGAGACCCCGGCGCTGGAACGTCCGGCGCTGGAGTTCGTGCTCGACGGCGATACGGCCTTCCGGGCGGCGGAGCGTGCCGTGGCCGAGGCGGAGGTCGGTGACGACGGCGAGGCCATCGCACGCGCCCATGCGCGCTACGAGAACGCCTCCGGCTACACCGCCCACGCCCGCGCGGGCGAGCTGCTGGACGGCCTCGGCTTCCCCGCCGAGCAGCACGGCTGGCCCGTCGCGCGGTTCTCCGGCGGCTGGCGGGTGAGGCTCAACCTTGCCCAGGCGCTGATGAGCCGCAGCGACCTGCTGCTCCTCGACGAGCCCACCAACCACCTCGACCTGGAGGCGGTGCTGTGGCTGGAGCAGTGGCTGCGCGCCTACCCGGGCACGCTCATGCTCATCTCCCACGACCGCGATTTCCTCGACGCCGTCGTCGACGAGATCGTGCACATCGAGCACCGCCAGCTCACGCTCTACCGCGGCGGCTACAGCGATTTCGAGACCCAGCGCGCCGAGCGGCTGGCCCAGCAGCAGGCGCTCTACGAGAAGCAGCAGCGCGAGATCGCCCACCTCCAGCGTTTCATCGACCGCTTCCGCGCCCAGGCCAACAAGGCCCGCGCCGCCCAGAGCCGGGTCAAGGCGCTTGAGCGCATGGAGCGCATCGCGCCGGCCCACGTGGACTCGCCGTTCCATTTCGACTTCCCGGAGCCGCCGGCGGCGGCGAATCCTTTGCTGAGCATGGACGGCGTGAGCCTGGGCTACGGCGGGGCGCCGTTGCTCTCCGGTATCGACCTCGGCCTGCGTCCGGGCGGACGCATCGGTCTGCTCGGGCCCAACGGGGCGGGCAAGTCCACCCTGATCCGCGCCCTTGCCGGCGAGATGGCGCCCCTCGCCGGCCGCATGACCCGGGCGCGCAACCTCCGCGTGGGCTACTTCGCCCAGCACCAGCTCGAGCAGCTGGACCCGGAGGCCAGCCCGGTGCTGCACCTGGCCCGGCTGGCGCCGGATGCCCTGGAGCAGACCCTGCGGGACTTCCTCGGCGGGTTCGGCTTCCACGGCGACCAGGCCACCGAGCCGGTGGCGCCGCTCTCCGGTGGCGAGAAGGCGCGGCTGGTGCTGGCGCTGCTGGTCTGGCAGGCCCCGAACCTGCTGCTCCTCGACGAGCCCACCAACCACCTGGACCTGGAGATGCGCCACGCCCTGACCCTGGCACTCCAGGGCTTCGACGGCGCCGTGGTGACGGTTTCCCACGACCGCCACCTGCTCAACAGCACGGTGGACGACTTCCTCCTCGTCGCCGACGGCGGCGTGCGGCCCTTCGACGGCGGCCTCCAGGCCTACCAGGGCTGGCTGGCGGAGCGCCGCCGCGGCGGGCGGAGCCTCGCCGAGGAAACCCCGGCCGGCGGGCGCAGCGCCGCGGACCGCAAGGCCGAGCGCCAGCGTGCCGCCGAGCGCCGCCGCGCGATGAAGCCGCTGCGGGATCGCGTCCAGCGCCTGGTTCGGGAGATCGAGCGCGCCTCCGCGCGTCTCGCCGAGCTGGAGACGGCGCTGGCGGACCCGGCCCTCTACGAGGCGGACGGCAAGGAGCGGCTCAACGAGTTGCTGCGCGAGCAGGGGGATCTCCGCCGTCGCCACGACGAGCTCGAGGCCGAGTGGATGGAGGCCGAGTCCGAGCTGGAGGCCGCGGAAGCGGACGCCGGGTGAGCCTCGCCACCGCGGAGGCGTCCCGCGCCGTGACCATCCTCTACCGTGACGAGTCGCTGGTCGCGGTCAGCAAGCCCTCGGGCCTGCTGGTGCACCGCACCGAGCTCGACCGCGAGCGCGATGTCGCGCTCCAGCGCGTGCGCGACGCCCTCGGCCAGCGGGTCTACCCAGTGCACCGCCTGGACCGGGCGACCTCCGGGGTGCTGGTGTTCGCGCTGACCCCGGCGGTGGCGGGGCGTCTCGCGGCGTCGTTCCGCGGCCGCGACGTCGCCAAGGACTACCTCGCCGTGGTCCGCGGCTGGGCGCCGGAGACCGGCGAGGTCGACCGGCCGGTCCCCCGGGAGAAGGGCGGCGAGAAGCGCCCGGCGCTGACCCGCTTCCGGCGCCTCG
>NZ_WNXE01000730.1:0-839 GCF_010993615.1 Arhodomonas sp. KWT
GCCCCGTCGATATCCTCCCCCCGGGTCCGGCGCACCGTGGTGATGTAGCCGGCGCGCTGCAGCAGCGAGGCGAAGCGTTGGATCCGCTCCGCCGGCGAGCATTCGTACGCCGCGCCGGGGAACGGATTGAAGGGGATGAGGTTGATCTTCGAGGGGATGCCCTCGAGCAACCGCGCCAGCTCCCGGGCGTGGCCGTCGCTGTCGTTCACGCCGTCGAGCATCACGTACTCCCAGGTGATGCGGCGGTGGGGCGTATTCGCCACGTACTGCCGGCAGGCGTCGAGCAGCTCTGCCAGGGGATAACGCCGGTTCACCGGCACGATCTCGTCACGCAGGGCGTCGTTGGGCGCATGCAGGGACACCGCCAGGCTGATGTCGCTCTCGCCCGCGAGCCGGCGCAGGTTCGGCACAAGCCCGGAGGTGGACAGCGTCACGCGCCGCCGGGAAAGCCCGTAGGCGTGCTGATCGACCATCAGCCGGGTCGCCGGCACCACGTTCCGGTAGTTCGCCAGCGGCTCGCCCATGCCCATGAGCACCACATTGGTCACCCGGCGGCCGCGCCCCTCGGCGTCGAGCGCGGACTGGGCGAACCACACCTGGCCGATGATCTCCGCCGTGGAGAGGTTGCGGTTGAACCCCTGCTGGGCGGTGGAGCAGAAGGTGCAGTCCAGCGCGCAGCCGACCTGGGAGGACACGCACAGCGTGCCGCGGTCGTTCTCGGGGATGAACACCGTCTCGATGGCGTTGCCGCCCTCCAGCGAGAGGACCCACTTGCGCGTGCCGTCCCGGGACTCCTGATCGAATACCGGGCTCGGCAGACGGACCTCGGCGTGCCGGTG
>NZ_WNXE01000731.1:0-836 GCF_010993615.1 Arhodomonas sp. KWT
AGCGGGTCGATGGGGAACCAGCCGGTAAGGGCGATCACCAGTCCGCTCGCCAGCGCGGCGACGGAACCGAGCAGGTCGCCGAGCACGTGCAGGATGGCGCCCTGGGTGTTGAGGTTCTGCTCGCCGCCGTGTAGCACGCGCAGCACCACGACGTTCATGGCGAGCCCGATGGCCGCCACCACCAGGACCATGCCGCCCTGGACCTCGACCGGGTGGATCAGCCGCTGGACGGCCTCGTAGGCGATCCAGGCGACCACCACCAGCATGAAGCCCGCGTTCACCAGGGCGCCGACGATCTCGGCGCGCTGGAACCCGAAACTATGGCGCTCGCTTGGTGGTCGCTGGCTGAGGCGCGAGGCGAGGGCGCCGAGCCCCAGGGCGAGGGAGTCCGTCACCATGTGCCCGGCGTCGCCGATGAGCGCCAGCGAGCCGGACAACCAGCCGGCGACCAGCTCCACCAGGGCGAAGCCGCCGGTAAGCACGAGCCCGATGAGCAACGCCCGGCCGCTTGATGGGGTGTGGTCGTGATCGTGTCCGTGACCATGCCTGTGGTCATGGTCGTGCGTGTGATCGTGGGTCGTGTCGGTCATTTCAGAGCCTGTTCCCCGTCGCTGATGGATTGACGCATGTGAGCCGCACAAGCGGACCGGCTCAGCCGCGGGGTGGGGGCGTGGGCGGTGCGGTGACGAGACGCACCGGTACCGGCGTGTCCGTCGGTGGTGGGTGAACGGTGTTCGGGGATCTCGCCGGTGCGGCGCGTACCGGCAGTGCGGGGACGTGGCTCGCGATGTGACACACCGGCGTCGCGGTGACCACCTCCGGGTGGCCATGATCGT
>NZ_WNXE01000732.1:0-836 GCF_010993615.1 Arhodomonas sp. KWT
TACGAGGGCGGCGAGGACACCGAGGACATCGTCCTCCAGGACCCGCGGCGCGGCGTCTACCGCAAGCTCGTCGTCCGCGACGACCGCCTGCAGGGCGCCGTGCTGTACGGCGACACCGACGACGGCCCGTGGTACTTCGACCTCATCAAACGCGGCGAGGACATCTCGGAGATCCGCGAGCGGCTGATCTTCGGCCGTGCCCAGGCGGAGGGCGGCGGCGACAGCGCCGGCGGACGCGCCGCACTGATGGGCGACGACGAGCAGGTCTGTGACTGCAACGGGGTGTGCAAGGGCGCCATCGTCGCCGCGGTCCGCGACGACGGCCTGACCAGCCCGGCGGCCGTGATGAAGGCCACCAAGGCCGGCACCTCCTGCGGCTCGTGCAAGTCCCTGGTCGGCGATATCGTCGCCCTCGCCGCCGGCGGGGACGCGGTGACCGAGGACAAGCCCACGGTGTGCGAGTGCACGACGCGCTCCCACGACGAGGTCCGCGAGGCCATCCGCAAGCGCCACCTCACCTCCCCGGAAGCGGTCCGGGAGGCCCTGGGCTGGCAGGAGCCGGACGGCTGCTCCAAGTGCCGGCCGGCGCTCAACTACTACTGCATCAGCACCTTCCCCGCCGAGGCCCGGGACGACGCACAGTCACGGTTCATCAACGAGCGCGCCCACGCCAACATCCAGAAGGACGGCACCTACTCCGTCGTGCCACGGATGTACGGCGGCATCACCAACCCGCAGGAGCTGCGCGCCATCGCCGATGTCGCCGAGAAGTTCGAGGTGCCGACCGTGAAGGTCACCGGCGGCCAGCGCATCGACCTGCTGGGGGTGAAGAAGGC
>NZ_WNXE01000733.1:0-834 GCF_010993615.1 Arhodomonas sp. KWT
CGACCGCGGATTCGCCCGCGTCTACCAGGCCTACCTGCTCAACGGCCTGCGACGCCTGCTGCGCCGGCGCGCCCGCCACAACGGTGCACCGGTGCCCGCGCTCACCGGCATCCGCTCGCTGAGGGCGTTCGACGAGCGCATCACCGCGCCGCTGCACGGCTTCCGCAACGCCGCCGACTACTACCGGCGGGCCAGCACCGCCGGTCGGCTCGCGGCCGTGACCCGCCCCTGCCTGCTGATCCAGGCCGAGGACGACCCGTTCGTGCCGGCATCCACCATCCCCACGGCCTCCGCGCTGGGCCCGCGGACCCGGCTGGAGCGCCAGCCCCGGGGCGGTCATGTAGGATTCGTGGGCGGTCCGCACCCCCTCGCCGCGGACTACTGGCTGGAACGTCGAGTACCTCACTGGATCGCCGCAGCATCCGCCATTCTGTGACCCTGCCCACGAAACCCCCGTGATCGTGGCGGTCTTTGCCGCGTTTCACCCTCTTTAGACTGCGTCCCCGAGTCGGGGGGCTCACGGGCACTGGGGTATTCCCAGCACATGTCAGGCCACGACGGGCGTCACGCCCGCCGCAAGGGACTCATGTGTCCGCCCGTGCCTCCCGCGAAACCCAAATCCGTGTCGCCTGGAGGCATTCCCATGAGCCAATTCGGCCAGCGGACGCGCAGCGAGGGAAACCGCAGCGCCGGTCGTGAACGCCAGGGACGGACCCCGCTACGCATCGCCCTCGCCACCCTGCTGCTCGGCAGCACCCTGCCCGGGGCCGCCTCGGCCGCCGCCGTGCAGGCCGAGTACTGGTACGGGATCGACGGCGGTGGTTACATCTCCAC
>NZ_WNXE01000734.1:0-830 GCF_010993615.1 Arhodomonas sp. KWT
GGGCTGGCGCGGTGGATCACGTCCGGGTCGACGTTGAAGAGGTTGTCCCGGGCCACTGCGGTGATCGACGGCCACTGTTGCCAGTCGTCCAGCCACTGCGGGCGTTCCCTGCCCCGTCCGGCGGCGATGATGACCTCGGGGTCGGCGGCGATGACCGCCTCGGTGCCCACCCGCGGCACCAGAGGGTCGAGGCCGGCGAAGACGTTGCGCCCGCCGCAGAGATCGATGACCCGGCTGATCAGGTGCTCGCCGTTGACCGTGATCATGGGGTGGTTCCAGATCTGGAAGAACACGGACACGCTCGGCTGTCCCGAGTAGCGTTCGGCAAGGTGGTCGCGTTCGCTGCGGAAGCGGGCCGCGGTGGTGCGGGCGGGCTCGGGGGTGCCGGCGAGCCGGCCGAGGCGTTCGACGGTCTCGGGGATCGCCTCCAGCGAGCGCGGCTCGCTGACGAACACGGTCAGCCCCAGCTTGCGCAGGCGTTCCACCGTCTCCTCGCCGTTGCCGCTGCGCCAGGCCACGACCAGGTCCGGGTCGAGTCCGAGGATGCGCTCGTAGTCGACCGCGTCGTAGCTGCCCACCCGGGGCAGGTCCCGGGCCGCCGGGGGCCAGTCGCTGTAGCTCACCGCGCCGACCACGTGATCGCCGGCGCCGGCGGCGTACAGGATCTCCGTGGCGTGGGGGGCGAGGCTGACGATGCGGTCTGCCGGCTCCGGCAGCTCTATGCGGCGGCCGGCGTCGTCGACGGCGCTCACGGCCGCGGCGGCCGCGGCGTGGAGCAGGAACAGGGCGGCGAGCAAGGTCCTCATGCGGTGATCTCCCCGAGGGCGGTG
>NZ_WNXE01000735.1:0-829 GCF_010993615.1 Arhodomonas sp. KWT
GGCCGGTAGGGAAGATGAGTGTAGTTACGATGAAATCGATTTACGTGGGCAACCTGCCCTTCAGTGCCTCCGAGGACGAGGTCCGTGACCTGTTCGCCGCTTACGGCGACGTCAACGAGGTTCGCCTCATCACGGATCGCGAGACCGGTCGTCCGCGCGGCTTCGGCTTCGTGCGCATGGCCCCCTCCGAGGCGGATGCTGCCATCGAGGCGCTGAACGGCACCGAGCTCGGCGGCCGCACCCTGCGCATCAACGAGGCGCAGGACCGCAAGCCGGCCGGCGGCGGTCGCGGCCCGCGCCGCTTCTAAGCTCCGCATACGTTGCGGAGCGGCCTGAAAAGGCCCACACCGACGCCCGCGCCGGCTTGCCGACGCGGGCGTCGCGTATTCTGACCCCCGCCATCGCGTTCCCATGCCCGGCGTCTCGACCCAGGAGGCCGCATGAACCACACCGACGCGATCGTGCTGGATACCAGTATCTTCACCAATCCCGAGGTGGCCCGCGTCTTCGGTGACGATGCCACCGCGGCGGTCAACCGGTTCGTCGAGCTCGCCCGTGAGGCCGCGCCGCGGCTGACCTGCTACATGCCGCCCTCGGTGATGGACGAGCTCACCCATTTCGCCGACCCGGAACGGCTGCCGCCGGACCTGGAGCTGGTGGTCCACCTGCAGGCCCCGCGCCGGCACGACCTGCGCGTGCCCGGGCTGTTCCTCTACGAGCTCATCGAGGATATCCGCACGCGCATCGATCGCGGCCTGCGGGTCGCGGAGAAGGCGGTGCGCGAGGTCGAGTCCGGCAGCGTCGAGCGCACGGTGCGCTGGCTGCGCGG
>NZ_WNXE01000736.1:0-828 GCF_010993615.1 Arhodomonas sp. KWT
GAATCCCGTTGGGGACGCCATTTCCCTCCTTCCGTGATCGCGATCCTAATGCCGCGAGGGCGAGCGTCGCGAACCTCCGCTCCCCCCGGGATTCAGCGCTCAAGTGACGGAATTCAAAGACCGCATGGTCATGCGGCCTTTATTGCCATTCCGGTGGTCTCACCCGGTTGTGAGCACGGCACCTGCCAGTGCCAGCAGGCTGATCCATATCGCCATGGCCAGGCCCAGGGCGAGGGGCCGCCAGCCGAGACGCGCCACGGCCACCAGCCGGGTGTGCAGGCCCATGGCGACCATGGCGGCGGCGAGCAGGCCGGAGTCGACGGTCACGAGGGTGTCATGGAGCTGCGCGGGAACCGGGGCGAAGGAGTTCACGCCCACCATTACGACGAACAGCACGACGAACAGCGGTACCGGCGCGTGCCGGGCCGTGGTGGTGTCCGTCGTCGTGTCCCGCTCCCGGCGGCGCCACCATATCGCCAGGGCGGCGCAGGCCGGGGCCAGCATCGCGACGCGGGAGAGCTTGTACAGGCTCGCGTCGACGCCGGCCTGGTCGTTGAAGGCGAAGCCGGCGGCCACGACCTGGGCGACCTCGTGGATGGAGCTGCCGGCCCAGGCGGAGTACGTGGCCTCGTTGAGCCCCAGCGACGGCGCCAGGGCCGGGTATAGGAACATCGCGATGGTGCCGAAGACGGTGACGATGGCAATGGCGCAGGCGACATCCTCCTCCCGGCCGCGGACCACCCCGTCCACCGCCACCACGGCGGAGGCGCCGCAGATCCCGGTGCCGGAGCCGACGAGCACGCTCAGGGTGTCCGGCAGCCGGAGCGC
>NZ_WNXE01000737.1:0-826 GCF_010993615.1 Arhodomonas sp. KWT
TGACCGTCCACGACCCGATCAGCTGAGCCCGCGCGGGAGAGGAGACCGGCAATGATTCCAGGCGAGATCATCCCCGCGGACGGCGGGATAGAGCTCAACGAGGGCCGCGAGCGGCGTACCCTGAGCGTGGCCAACACCGGTGACCGGCCCGTACAGGTCGGCTCGCACTATCACTTCCACGAGACCAACCCGGCATTGTCCTTCGACCGGGATCAGGCGCTCGGCTTCCGGCTCGACATCCCCGCGGGCACCGCGGTGCGCTTCGAGCCCGGGCAGTCGCGCACCGTCACCCTGGTCGCCTACGCCGGCGAGCGCCGCGTGGTGGGGTTCCGCGGCGAGGTCATGGGGGCGGTGAAATGACGCGCATAGAACGTGACGCCTACGCCCAGATGTACGGGCCCACCACCGGTGACCGGGTGCGCCTCGGCGACACCGACCTGGTCATCGAGGTCGAGCGTGACCACACCGTCTACGGCGACGAGGTGAAGTTCGGCGGCGGCAAGGTCATCCGCGACGGCATGGGCCAGAGCCAGCGCAGCGGTGCCGAGGTCGTCGATCTGGTGATCACCAACGCCCTGATCCTCGATCACTGGGGCGTGGTCAAGGCGGACATCGGCATCCGCGACGGCCGCATCGCCGGGATCGGCAAGGCCGGCAATCCGGACACCCAGCCCGGCGTGGACATCGTGGTCGGCCCGGGCACCGAGGTGATCGCCGCCGAGGGCAGCATCGTCACCGCCGGCGGCATTGACGCGCACATCCACTTCGTCTGCCCGCAGCTGGTGGAGGAGGCGCTGATGTCCGGGGTCACCACCATGCTCGGCGG
>NZ_WNXE01000738.1:0-825 GCF_010993615.1 Arhodomonas sp. KWT
GGTGGGCCCCGGCCGCATCCGCGGGCTGGCCCTTCAGTTTGCGCAGGCCGTTGTAGAGGATGCTGCCCATGAGCGTTGACTTGCCGGAGCCGGACACGCCGGTGAGCACCGTCAACCGCTCCAGCGGCAGGGACACGGTGATGTCCTTCAGGTTGTGCTCGCTCGCGCCCACCACGGTCAGCCACGACGACGGCTCGGGGCGCGCGGTGTCCCGGGCGTCGCCGACCTGGCGCCGGCCCGTAAGGTAGTCCGCCGTTAGCGAGCCGCGGTCCTCGAGGAGTGCCTGCGGCGCCCCCTCGAAGACGATCCGGCCGCCGTGCTCGCCGGGCCCCGGGCCGATGTCGATGATGCGGTCCGCGGCGCGGATGACGTCCGGATCGTGCTCGACCACGAGCAGGGAGTTGCCGGCGTCGCGCAGGCGGTGCATGACCGAGACGATGCGCCGGATGTCCCGCGGGTGCAGGCCGATGCTGGGCTCGTCGAGGACGAACAGGGTGTTGACCAGCGAGGTGCCCAGGGCGGTGGTCAGGTTGATGCGCTGGACCTCGCCGCCGGAGAGGGTGCGCGACTGCCGGTCCAGCGCCAGGTAGCCGAGGCCGACCCGGTTCAGGTAGTCGAGGCGTGAGCGGATGGCGTCGAGCAGCAGGGTCGCGGCCTCGTCCAGCGGGGCGGGCAGCGCCAGGCCCTCGAAGAAGCCGGCCAGGCGCTCCAGGGGCAGGCACATGAGGTCGTGGATGCACAGCCCGGGCAGGGCGGCCAGCCGCTCTGCGGGAATCGTGGCGCCGCTCGGGCGGAACCGGGTGTCCGGGTCGAGGACG
Source organism: Arhodomonas sp. KWT (assembly GCF_010993615.1). Classification (NCBI taxonomy): domain Bacteria; kingdom Pseudomonadati; phylum Pseudomonadota; class Gammaproteobacteria; order Chromatiales; family Ectothiorhodospiraceae; genus Arhodomonas; species Arhodomonas sp. KWT. The sequence goes on from NZ_WNXE01000738.1 coordinate 819, forward strand.
GCGTCCG
>NZ_WNXE01000739.1:0-824 GCF_010993615.1 Arhodomonas sp. KWT
CTCGCGTTCGAAGTCGACGAACGCCTCCAGCACGGCCTCGCCGCCACCGACCTCGGCCCAGGCGGAGGCCGCCTCGCAGGGCTCGCGGATGACCGCCTGGCCCTTGCCGTCGTAGCCGAAACCGGCGGTCTTGAGCACCGCCGGCGTGCCAATGCGCGTCAGCGCCTGCACCAGCTCCTCCGACCCGGTCACGCGCTCGAAGGCCGCGGTGGGGAACCCCGCCTCGGCCAGGGCACGCTTCTCGCGCAGACGGTTCTGGGCGATGTGCAGGACCTCGCCGCGGGGGCGCACGGGACAGTGCTGCGCGGCGCAGTCCGCGGCGGCAACCGGCACGTTCTCGAACTCGAAGGTCACCGCATCCACCCGCCGGGCAAAGTCGGCGACGGCGTCGAGGTCGTCATACGCCGCCACCACCTCGCGGTCGGCGACTTGGCCGGTGGGCGTGCCGGACGCCGGCGACAGGGTGTGCACACGGTAACCCATGCGCCGTGCGGCGATGGCAAACATGCGGCCGAGCTGGCCGCTGCCGAGCACCCCGAGGGTGGCCCCGGGCAGGATCGGGTCGGTCACTTGAGCTCATCCTCCACGGCCTTGCGGGCCTGACGCTCACGGAAGGCCTCCAGCGCATCACGCAGCGCCGGGCGCTCCCGGGCGAGCATGGCCACGGCGAAAAGGGCGGCGTTGCGTGCCCCGGAGCGCCCGATGGCGAAGGTCGCCGTGGGCACGCCGCCGGGCATCTGCACGATGGACAGCAGCGAGTCCATGCCCTGCAGGGCACGGCTCTCCACCGGCACGCCGAGCACCGGCAGCAGCGTCTGCGCCGC
>NZ_WNXE01000073.1:0-13997 GCF_010993615.1 Arhodomonas sp. KWT
CGATCGAGCATTGCGACATATGGCTCGGTGGCCATATCGTTCTGGACAACATCACCCTGAGCCTCGAACGGGGTGAGATCGTTGCCATTGTCGGTCCGAACGGATCGGGCAAGACGACGTTGCTGCGAGCCGTCACCGGCTCCCTGGCGCCTGGTCGGGGACGCATCCGGAGGTCACCGGGGACGACCATCGGCTACGTGCCCCAACGCCTGCATATTGACGCGACTCTCCCGATGACGGTGTCCCGGTTCATGAACCTGCCCACACGGCATGCCCCCCGCGTGGTAACGCGGGCACTCGGGCGAACGGACGCGGCAGGCCTGGAAAAGCATCAGATGAGCGGCCTGTCCGGCGGCCAGCTACAGCGTGTTCTGCTCGCCCGCGCCCTGCAGGACTCCCCCGGGCTGCTGCTGCTGGACGAGGCGGCCCAGGGCCTCGACCATCGCGGCGTCGCTGACTTCTATCGCCAGCTCAAACCAATACGGCGCGAGCTAGGCTGCGGCATACTGATGGTCAGCCACGAGCTGCACGCCGTGATGCGGGTCTCGGACCGCGTCATCTGTCTGAACCGCTCCGTGTGCTGCGAAGGCCCCCCGGAGCAGGTCGCCGCCTCACCGACGTATCAGGCGATGTTCGGCTACGACATCGACGACGACGCCCCACCCCGCCACCAGCGGCACCACACCGACAGGACGCTGGAGAGGACAGGCTGATGCTCGACGATTTCCTCGTTCGAGCCGCCCTGGCCGGGATCGGCGTCACCCTGGTCGCCGCCCCCCTTGGCTGTTTCGTTGTATGGCGGCGCATGGCCTTCTTCGGAGACGCCACCGCCCACGCGGCCATCCTGGGCGTGGCGCTATCGCTGCTCCTGTCAGCGTCGATATTCGCCGGGGTACTGGTCATCTCCCTGACCATGGCAACGACCGTCTCACTACTGAGCGGCCGTGGCTACGCCATGGACACCGTTCTCGGGGTCATTGCCCACGCGGCGCTGGCCTTCGGTCTTGTGGCCGTCTCTTTCGTCTCCGGGGTGCGCATAGACCTCATGGCCTACCTCTTCGGCGACATCCTGGCCGTGAGCAGGACCGATCTCGCCGTCATCTGGTGCGGCGTCGTGCTGGTCCTTGGGCTCCTCGGCTGGCGCTGGGCACGAGTGCTGACCGCCACGCTCAACACCGATCTCGCTCACGCCAGCGGCATTGACCCGAAGCGCGAGCAGCTGATCCTCACCCTGTCGCTGGCCGTGGTAGTGGCCGTTGCACTGAAAGTGGTCGGCGTGCTGCTGATCACCGCCCTGCTAATCATCCCCGCCGCCGCGGCGCGCCCCTTCAGCCGCAGCCCGGAAGTCATGGCGTTACTCGCTGCCGTGATCGGAACGGTGTCCGCTTGCGGCGGACTGCAGGCGGCCTTCTGGTTCGACACCCCTACCGGCCCCACTATCGTCAGCCTCGCCGCCATCCTGTTCGGCGTGTCCAACATCGTCGGCCTGCTGGTCCGGCGTTTCCCGTTTCCACGCCGGACCGCGACCTAGCCGAACAGCACCGAGGCGGCGGGGTGACCGGCGGGCCAGCCGTGGGCGACGCCTGCCGCCGAACCTCGGCCGCACGCGCCTGCGGGATCAGGCCAAACCGGCGTCAGACAAGGACGGGCCACCGGGGACGCACGGGAGCCGGCCCGTCCCAGCGCCCACACGGACACGGCATGCGGTTCCCCCGCTATTCCGGCGCTCGTCCGGGAGCGGTAGCATGGCCGTTCCAGGAAGGCGGAGAGACGACAGGCCGATGCCCGAGGCACCCGATCGGTACCGCGAGCTGGTTGACGCGCTACGCGCGTTCGTCGACGAGCGCGACTGGTCCCAGTTCCACTCGCCCAAGAACCTCGCCATGGCGCTGACCGGGGAGGTCGGCGAGCTCGTCGAGCACTTCCAGTGGCTGAGCGGCGAGGACTCCGAGGCGCTCGATCCGGAGACCCGGGCCGAGGTGCGCCGGGAGCTCGCGGACGTGCAGATCTACCTCATGCTGCTGGCGAACCGCCTGGACATCGACCTCCTGGATGCGGTCAGAGACAAGATCCCGGAGAACGCCGCGAAGTATCCCGCCGAGCGGGCGCGCGGCCACTCCCGGAAATACGACAGACTCTGAGCCCGCCCCATGCTGGTATACAGCAGCGCCAAACGCGCCTTTCTCGACGACGTGCGCAGCAACCTGATCTCGGAGCGGATCCTGGAGGCCATGCGCCGCCGGGGCGAGGGCGGGGTCAGCACCAGCGAGCGGCGTTCCTGGGAGGCCTCCCTCCAGTACATGAAGAACGTCCTGGAGGACACCGCCATCCCCGACGACGCCGGCGTCGCCGTGGAGTACCGCATCCCGCAGACCTCCAAGCGCGTGGACGTCATCGTCTCCGGGCTGGACGAGCACGAGCGCGACGCCTGCGTGATCATCGAGCTCAAGCAGTGGGAGCGGGTCACCCCCACCGGCAAGGACGCAGTGGTCCGCACGTTCCTCGGCGGCGCGGACCGGGAGACCACCCATCCCTCCTACCAGGCCTGGAGCTACGCCGCCCTGCTCCAGGACTTCAACGCCACGGTGCAGGAGGACGGCATCCGCCTGGAGCCCTGCGCCTATCTGCACAACTGCGTGGACGGCGCAGGCGTGCGGGACCCGCACTACGCGGCGCACATTGAACGTGCCCCGGTGTTCCTGCGCCAGGACGTCGGGCGCCTGCAGCGCTTCATCAGCCAGCACGTGCGCCAGGGCGACCGCAACCGCGTGCTCTACCGGATCGAGCGCGGCCGCATCCGCCCCTCCCGGGACCTCGCGAATTCCCTCGCACGGCTCATGCGGGGCAACCGCGAATTCCTGATGATCGACGACCAGAAGCTCGTCTACGAGGCAGTGCTGGACGTCGCCGACCTCCCGGAACAGGCGGGCAAGCAGGTGCTCATCGTCGAGGGCGGGCCGGGGACGGGGAAGTCAGTGGTCGCCATGAACCTGCTGGTGGAGCTCACCCGACGGGCCCGGACGGTCCACTACGTCACCCCCAACCGCGCGCCGCGCCAGGTCTACGAAAGCCGGCTCACCGGCACCATGACCAGGAGCCGGTTCAGCAACCTGTTCAAGGGCTCCGCCTCCTACGACAACAGCGACGCCGACGGCATGGACGTCCTGCTGGTGGACGAGGCCCACCGGCTGCTGGAACGCGCCCAGTACCAGCGCGCCGGTGCCAACCAGACGCGCCAGATCATCCGCACCGCGCGGACCAGCGTGTTCTTCATCGACGAGGCACAGCAAGTGACCTGGAAGGACAGCGGCTCGTCCAGCGAGATAGAGCACCAGGCGCGGGCCCAGGGCGCCACCATCCAGCGGGCCGTGCTCCAGTCCCAGTTCCGCTGCAACGGCTCCGACGGCTACCTGACGTGGCTCGACCAGGTCCTGCAGCGGCGCGACACCGCCCGGGACGACCTCTCGGGCATTCCCTACCAGCTGGAGGTCTTCGACACCCCAACCGCACTGCGGGACCGCGTCTTCGCCCTGCACGAACAGGGGCACAAGGCCCGGCTCGTGGCCGGCTACTGCTGGGACTGGGCCAGCAAGAAGGACCCGGACGCCTGGGACATCACCTTCCCCGAGCACGGCTTCCGCATGCGCTGGAACCTCAGCGACGACGAAGGCCGCTACCTGGAGAAGGCCCACTCCATCGACCAGGTCGGCTGTATCCACACCGTGCAGGGCCTGGAGATGGACTACGTGGGCGTGATCATCGGGCCGGACCTCGTCGTCCGCGACGGCCGGGTGATCACCCGGCCCGCCGCACGCGCCCGGACCGACCGCTCGCTCCACGGCTACAAGACGGCCCGCAAACAGGCACCGGAGACGGCGGATGCCCGCGCGGACGCCATCATCAGGAACACCTACCGCACGCTGATGAGCCGCGGCCTCAAAGGCTGCCTGCTGTACTGCACGGACGCGGAAACGCAGGCGTATTTCCGCCAACGCATCGCGACCGCATTTCAGGAAGACACGACCGAGCAGACGACGCCCGCGACCGCACCGGCCAAGGAAGACACAGTCGATACCGACACGTTGCCGACCCCGGACGCACCGAGATTCATTCCCGCCGAGGAGGTAACGCCCGCGGACAACGCCGTCCCCTTCCTCGACCTGGCGGCCGCCGCCGGCGGCTTCGCCGAAGGCTTCTCGGAGGCACAGTCCCTGACCAGTGCCAGCACCTGGGTCGCGCTTCCGGAGTTCTACCGCGCCCGCCCCGGCCTGTTCGCCGCGCGGGTCGTCGGTGAATCCATGAACCGGCGCATCCCCAACGGCTCACTGTGCCTGTTCCAGGCCACCCCCGGCGGCTCACGCAACGGCCGCGTCATGCTCGTCCACCACCGCGACATCCAGGACCCCGACGGCAATGGCGGACTCACCGTAAAGGTCTATCACAGCGAGAAGATCGTCGAACCGGGGGGCGACTGGCACCACACCCGCATCGTCCTCGCCTGCGACACGACGGCACCGGGCTACGAGGACATAGTGCTAGAGGGCGCGGAAGCTGGCGAGATGCAGGTCCTGGGGGAATTCAAAGGGACGTTGGACGAACCATAGTCTCGACCTGCCAACGATTACGGGAATTCACGGTCCCTCTTCATCCGAGAGGCGCACAGCTCCCTGTGGACCAACACGGATTCCTGGTCACGTCGCTGACCACCCGCTTACGCCGGACTTCCGTACCACTAAACACCAGCTGTTGGAATGTTAGACCTGACCTCTAACCCATCCGGCTGACCCCTAACCCGTCCGGCCACCGCAACGAACAAGCGTAGCGAATGTAGCTGCATGGGTACCGTCCGGAATCATCAAAGACGATACATGTCATCGTTATAAATCGTTTTAAGTGAAATAGCGCGCCGATTACCTTCTGGATTCACTTCTCGACCGCGACGGCAATTTTCATGACGGCAACGACCCGCAACAAGAGTACGGTTGTTCCGGCGATTGCCGTGGGTCTGACGTCTACGCTGGTCGGCATCGGCTTGGCCCGATTCGCTTATACAGCGCTCATTCCGCCGGTCGTGGCTGCCCAATGGTTCACGACCTCGGCCGCCGTCTATCTGGGCGCAGCCAACCTGCTCGGCTATCTCATCGGCGCCGTGACGGCACACGCGGTTTCTGAACGTTTCGGCGCACGCGCCACGCTCGCGGCATCGTTCGGTCTGGCTGCGCTGAGTTTTCTGGCCTGCGCGCACGCAGCGCCTTTCGCCTGGTTCTTCTTCTGGCGGCTACTCTCCGGCCTGACCGGCGCATGGCTGATGGTGGTCGGCCCCGCGATCGCCCTGGCCCGGACCGATCCCGATCGACGCCCGATCGTCGGGTCGCTCATGTTCATGGGTATTGGTCTGGGCGCGCTGTTGTCCGCCCTGGTCGTGCCGACGTTGATACACGCCGGCCTGTGGGTCGCATGGGTCACGCTGGGCGCTTTGACACTGATCGCCGGCACCGTGGGCGACGTCGCGCTTTATCAGCTGCCAAACCCTGCCGTGGCCAGCGATCGGATCGAATCGGACGCACCAGCCCCGAGCCCGGCGATTCGCTGGGCCGTGGCGCTCGTCGTCGCTGCCTACGCCTGCGATGGTATCGGTTTCGTGCCGCATACCACGTTCTGGGTCGACTATCTCGCCCGTGAAGTCGGACTCGGCATGGGCCCCGCCAATGTTCAGTGGGCGTTGTTCGGACTGGGCGCGATGCTAGGCCCCGTGGCAACGCGTTTTATCGTGCCCTGCCTCGGCTGGCGCGCCAGCCTGACGACAGGGTTCGTCACCAAGGCCCTGGCCGTCGGCTTGCCGTTCGTCGCGATCAGTGTTTGGACACGCTCGCTGTCGTCGATCGTCGTGGGCGCGCTCATCCCCGGCATCGTCGCCCTCACTTCCGGTCGGCTGGCCGAACTGGTCGGGCCAGTAGAACACAAGCGCTTATGGGGCCGTGCGACCGCTGCGTTTGCATTGGCGCAGGCGATCGCCGGCTACGGCCTGTCCGGGCTTGCGACGATTACTGGTAGTTATCGCCCAACCTTCGCGATCGGCGCGGCCGTTCTGGCGCTGGCCTTTGCTCTGGCATGGTTCGGCGACCCCGCGCGCTTCGCGCCACGTCGAAACCGCCTATCGAGCTCACCGCCACAAGCGCTCGGCTGATCGGAACGCAATACACACCCCGCCGACTCACACTTCGAGGCAATGGAGGCTGTCATGGGAGCACAAGATTAAGGCGCGCGCGTTTATCACCTACCACGATTCCACGCGGTGACTCAGACCGAATTGCTCACGTGACGCGACACCACCCGGCGCATTGCGGGAAGACAGCTTCGTGCCCCCGGGACCATCACACTGCCACCCCGAAGAGCGCCCCCACCCCGGCAGTCAACGCCATGGCCAAGGCGCCCCAGAAAGTAACGCGCGAGGCGCCGACGAACACCGATGCGCCGCCCGCCCTGGCGGATACAGAACCGAGCAGCGCGAGGAAAAGGAGTGAACTGCCCGAGACGGCCCACATAAGCGCGGCAGCCGGAAACACGACGACGACCAGAAGCGGAAGAGCAGCGCCCAGCGCGAACATCGCGGCGGAGGCCAGCGCGGCCTGGACCGGTCGAGCGGACAGGGAATCCGATAGGCCCAGCTCGTCGCGCGCGTGTGCGCCAAGCGCATCGTGCTGCATCAACTGGGTCGCGACCTCGGAGGCCAATGCCGCGTCCAACCCGCGGTTGACGTAGATCGCCGTCAACTCCGCGTGCTCGCTCTCGGGACCTTCGGCAAGCTCCTGACGTTCCCGGGCCAGATCGGCGCGCTCCGTATCGGCCTGCGAACTCACCGAGACATACTCGCCGGCCGCCATCGACATCGCTCCGGCGACGAGGCCCGCCACCCCTGCGACCAGGACGCCATGAGCATTGGTACCTGCCGCACCAACCCCCAGGACAAGACTCGCCGTGGAGACGATCCCGTCATTCGCGCCAAGGACAGCGGCCCGCAGCCAGCCGATCCGATGGGTTCTATGTGTTTCTGTGTGTTTCATCATACCGGAATTGGGGTGGAGAGCTTAGCGCCATGCCGAACGATGAAGCTCAGCCGGCGCGAAACCGCTTACCGGTTGAGCGATCGGCTGCAGCGCATGGTTGGGTTGCATCACTCGTCCTTCTTGGCTCGACTGTAGGAATCACGCGCCCGACGCCTTCTCACAGCCTGTTCTTCGCGTTCGGCTGCATTCTGCGATTCCCGTTTTCTATCAGCTTGCGCAATCGCCTGGGGAAATCGCTTGTGCGCCTGCGACCAACCACGCTCAAAATCGTTGTGCGTCGCAGACCCGGCGGGGTAGGGATTGCGATACAGGGTGCCGTGCTGTAGCGCAAACTGCTTCCCCTCGTTGTAAGCGCCACTCTCCATGAACGTCTTCCCTCACCAGTGCGGCATGGCAGCACCCAACGGTTTGCTGAGGCGCGCCGCCCGAAGCACCTGATCATAGGCAGCCACGTGTGCCGGCGTTGCCTCAAGCTATTTGTTATACCAGTGGGCCTATATCGCGCAGAGGTTACCAAGTCCGTCCTCTAGGCCTTCCCAAGATCGTATCCACGCAGGCCGAACTCCCAAGTGGTGAAGTGACGACAGGAAGAGTCGCTCGAACCTGGCGTCTTTTGGCTTTGGCTTCATCCAAATGTGGTCTGGGTTCGGCCGCTCTGTGTATCCAAAAATCTTTCTGTCCTTCGAGCATTCGATTTTACTCACGCCCATCCACCGCCTAATATTGGCATCAGACATCGACAGCCCAGAAAATACCATCCTCGATGATTGCGCATGGAACTGAAATACAGTTTCCGCCCAACTCCCACCGGAATTGGCGATTGCCAAGTACTCCTGCTCTAGGAACACGAGTCGGTCCCGGGAATCTCTGGGCGAGGAACCCGATTTCCATTCAGGTGTAACACATCCGTGACAGTGGATGATTGGGATTTTGTTGCCGACGTTACTAGACGGACGCATAACCTGTACATACGGATACTCGGGGTGCCCATGCGGACCTGGCCCACGATAGTGGTCGCGGCGGAGCCGGAGATCCAAATAGGTTTCAAGGAAAGTGTCGGCATTGAAGGTAAGAACCGCCTTGGGAGCACGACCTGCTCTCGCCGCCGCCAACAAGAACCCCGCAGTTTGCACCAGAGAAGACGCCGGAAACTCAGTCTCTATAAGGTCGCAAACTTCAATAACGCGATCTTTGGGCTCACGCTTCGGGGAATTCAAAACCTTGGTGAGATGCTTTTCTATCCCGAGACCTTTCGCCTTACTACGGATCTTAGAATATAAGCAAGACTCGATTAGATCGTTAAAGCTATCGGCTGATTTACCTTTAAGAAGGTATTCGTTCGCAGCAGCTTGGATCCACGAATCCAAGGTCCACCCCGATGTTTCTACTAGCTCATCAAACGCCTCATCGTCTAGGTCGACATCGAACGACTCCGCCACAACAACTCGCGCCAGTTCGCTCCACTCCGGAGCGATCCCTTTTGAGATTCCGGCACCGAGGCAAAGCGTCCATGCGGATGGCGACAGGTAGCCACGAAATTTTGAGTCGTGGGCAAGGACTGGATGTGGGTCACCGGCCATTGTGGCTCCTGAAGGTATAACGACAGGCTGAGGGGCGCGAGCCTTGCGAGCGTCCCCTCGAGCGAATTGTTAGATCAGTCGCCATTTCTCAATAGGACCGAGCGCATATCGTTCGCGATAAAGAACCCGCGAAACTGAACTAGTGCTGCGTATATGCTCACGAGCAAGCATGCCGCCCTCGTTGAAGGAAATAGCCAAACCCACAGTGGTCCAGCGTTCCACCCTTGGTTCGCAAGCACGGTCTCAACGCCCAAAATTATTCGCTCGCCAACTAACAGGCAGATTATCAACGCAACATTTGAGATGACTTCTCCCTTTAGCCTATCAATCGTAGCGACCGCTTCCGCGAACTCAGTTGGCTTTCGGGATTTCAATTCTTTTGGGAAGTCCTTTTGTATTCCATCTACATAGTTGTATAGGGCAAATGACATAGCACCAAAAAGGATAGCAACCGTAACGAACACGCTCAGGGTTTGTTCAAAGACCGGCATTGCTGCGCCGTCGGTCAAGAATAGGAGCGCATAGGCCGCACCGAAGGCACTGATGAAAACAAATGTGAGGTGTAGCATTCTACCCGCCTATGCGATCGCGAATACGCTCGTAAATCTGACCAACGAGGCTCCGGTTTCGTTTTTCTCGCTCCGTTGAGTCGGTGCCACCTTCTAGGTTTAGCTGCGCCTCATCCTCCCCTTCCATATGCTCCTCTGGTACATCTACAGATACGGTCTCCGTCACATCAGAGCTACTATAGGTTTTCTTCCCTCCATGATCCCCTTCGGTGGTAGCTTTCCAACCGCCCTCACCGTGCTCAATGTAGTTAATATAGTCGGACGTTGGATTTTCAGGAACGGTCAGCGCTCCTGAGTCGCTCTTGAGCTTCAAAGAAAGTTCATCTTGCCCATAAAGCCGTTTTAGGGAACGAAGCGCCTCGCGTGCACGCTTATTTGTCTGAAGTATGTTGGGCGAAACAAGGTTGAACTCGATTCGATATATTTTTCGATGCGAACCAATGATTTCCCAGAACGCTCCCTCGCTTGGTTTGGGTTCGACGAACACGCGGTGATTGTATTCCGAAAGTATCGGCCCCCTAACCCCGGCCTGGAGCGCGCGACCGATCTGCTGCGGCGTTCCGAACTGCCAATCCTTTTGCACGGCGACGGTCTGCGTAGCGACGTCGAAAACCGTTAATAGGGGAACCCAGTTGTCTTCGTGGTGCTCAATGATGTCACCTGGCACCTTCTCTCCGACTTGCGCTTGGCGCAGTTTGGCGAGTTTTCCGATATAGAAACGCTGGCGTTCGAATTCATCATGGGAACCTGGAGAGACTTCCCCAAATCCGACAAAGCTATAGCGAATACCATTCTTTATCCATTCCCGGTCGCCGAGAATTGCGGCCAGAACAGCCCGCCCCTTCGGCTCCGGCAATTGCGAGACCTCGAGTGCCCGCTGGCTTTCCTCGATAAAGAAGTACCGGAATACGAGGAATGTTTTCTCAGTTCCCATGAGAGGACTCCGTTCATATATCTAACGAGCTGCTTGAGCCGCGGCGGCGCGTTAGCGCCGACGTCGGCTCCAAGCAGAGGTTAGGCTCTTTCCCTATTGCCGCATCCACCCGCTCAACTCACGAGCCCTCCGCGACGTGGAGCTGCTCCACCGCTTCTTGGAAGACGTCGGCGAGGGCAAGAAGAAGCTCTTGGGTGAAGGCAACGTGCTTGTCCATATCTAGTGACGACAGATCCGGATTGTCTCCGTGGGCCACGCTGTGCCGCCATCCAACAAGCTCCTTGTCAATGCGCAGACGCCATTTTTGGAACCTCTCAATGTCAAAGCCAAGCACGCGAAAATTATGCCGAAGTTTGTCGAAGTCAAGGTTTGACCGAGATGAGACGACGGCTACGTCGAACCGCGCAAAGTCACACGCTAGGACGTCCCTTAACCGATCAACAAACTCCAACTCCGCGTCAGATGAGTTGTTCCTATCCCTCAACCTCTGTAGCTCCGGGCGTAACACGCCCGCTAGTAGAGACCAGGATACGTCTCCCACCTTCTTCTTATCTGACTTGAGACGTTCAATGTAGGCCCTTGCGCACTCGTTGTAGAAACCTTCCCAGTGCGCGTAGGTCAGCACTATTACCGCCTTGGACTGGATGCCGTAGGGAGAGCTCTCCCCTACTGCGAGTTGAGATTTAATCTCAGAAAGCTCTTTTGCCCGACGCAGGCGGCCAGCGTCGATATCCTCCAGATACGGCGAATCCTCAAGCATGTGGCCTGAACCACTTCGCTCCGAACGGGACGCTTCTCTGTATTCTCGTAGTGCCTCGGAGACCTGAGGCGCTCATGTCCGCAACCTCTTGCTGCCTCCAGAATGCGTCGATACGTGATTTGATGAACTCGTCAGGCTCGCCGACATCGGAGATGCCACCCCTATTACGGGCGATCCCGACCAGTATCCCTTCTAAGGCGCGAAGGGAAAATCTTCTTGCAATCGCCTCATGGGACTCTCGGTGAGGCAAGAGCGCTTCATCCCCAAATAGCCGGTCCAGCGTATCAACAGCCCACGTGACATCCGCGATTACGGAATCTGGGTCTTGATCGGCGATGACCCTAAGTATTCCACGATCAAGAAACTCTTGGACGTCTGTGCCGGAGTCGAAAGATTCCACCGTATGCACAATAGCTCTAACGGCGTACTCGACGTCCTTTTGTCGGTCCTTCTGCTCTTGCGTGATGTTGAGTATTCTAACAAACGCCTCAGACTGCGCGAGCTTCCGAATTTTTCGCGTTGCCTCAGCGTTAGCCAACACCATCGAGCAAGTCCGAACCTCCTGCTCATTCGCGTACTCACCGCCCCGGTTGAGTCGCTGGAAGAGATCGAACTTAGTTTTTGAGTCGCTTGGGTGCTTCAGTATTTGGAAATCGAGGCGTGCTCTGCGAAAGAACAGCTGAAGGGATTTATCAAGTCCCTTGCCCTCATCACGCGACTTCGGCTCAGCCCAGGCCACTCCGTCCAGCGAGGGAAGGTAAGTAGAGCGGGTGAGTTGCGACGGGGGAAGAGTAACATCGGGATTATCAGGATCCCTGAGGATTCCCATGAACTCCAGTATGGTCGATATCCGCTGAAGCCCGTCTATCAACTCCCATGTCCCGTCTGAATTCTCGTATGCAAAAGCCGGCGGTACAGGTATCCCAATTAGGATAGACTCGACGAAAGCCGTCTTCTTTTCCGGAGACCACCGAAAAAGCCGCTGGAATTCTGGAATTATGTCCAGCTCCTCTTGAGAATACATGGACGCGATTTCGCCTATGGATATTTGAAGGCTGTCCGTTGTTACGGATCTTTTGGCGTTCTCGAGTTCTTCCCTAAGCATAAAGCACTCTCTGCTTCGTGAATTCTCTAAGGACCTTGCCTAACGCCGCGCTCTGCGGCAATTTTGGAGCGCGGCGGAAAAATTGTCCGCCAGCAGCGCATGGTTATACGAACGTGGCCGCATAAAATCCAGCTAACAGTGCACCAAAGATCGTAAGCCCTGATCCAATATGGACGATGTATCTAGATATTCTAAATTTAAAAATCGCTGACCAAATATCGAGCATACATTCATAAGCCATGTATTCGCCTGAAGGAGAAAGGCCTGTTTCTTCATTTTTCTCTTCTTTTTTCTTTCTCCCAAACACGGTGTGTGCAGAGCTTCGAAATCTGAATAGTGGCCAAAAATTAGCGAGCAATGGCAGGTCGAAATAGTCTTCCATTACTGTAGGAAGGTGAATTCGAATAACATGCGTTCCAACATCCAACGGAACTTGTGGATTGCTTAGCGTGAGCTCATGCCGATCCCCATTTAAAAGACGCCTCTTAGCGGATCGGGGGAGAAACGGCCACCTTCTCCACGGACTCTCTTGCTCCAGAATGTCTCTATAAAGAATGTCAACATTTAAGCGGACTCGTTCGTGCAGGTCTGTCTGCCAAATCAAACCGATTGATCCTATTGCGGAACCAAACGTCGCTAAAATCGCTCCTGATGACAGCAGGTTAACCAGGGTGGTTTGGCTTTCAGGTCGAGATAGAATCTCATACGCAATAGCGCCGCCTACGACATAGACAAGGGTAATAACAAGATAGTGCAGCCTCAAGTGGTGATGAGTGCTTTCTTTCGTAGGCCGCTTTTGATTGCCTTCATTTTCATCACTCACGTTTCACTACTGACCTCTTCCATTCGTATAACAGTGATTAGATGGCGCGCACGGATATCCAATAAACGTGCGCGCACGATATTGCACTCTGCGCGCTTGCGCCTTCCCATGTAACCCACTGATTTTATACATCGTTAGTCTCCGCACCGCCAGAGGCACCGCGATATCGTGCTTGCAGTTTGCGTCCGCGCCGTTGGCACTGTACCTACGCCAAGCATTCGACATGGGGATGATGTCATGCCCTCGGCACGCAGCCCCGGCCGATGGATCTGTTCCGCCGGACGGTTGCGGGTGAAGCGTTACGGCATCCGTAAAGAGGGGAGCTACTACTGCTACTGGATAGGAACAGTGATCGGGCTGCAAGCGCGGATATCCAGCGGCCGTATGCGCGCGACTGTTGGATGGCGATGCCACGATCGATCGGCGGAAAAATTGTGCTTTCAAAGGAAATGACACGCCCGAGCGTGAGAAGCGCCTGCGATATCGCGCGTACGGTGTGGCGTCCGGGAACTGGCCGCGGCGGGAGGATGTGTCCGTGAGCTTGCGGCAGGAGGGCATATTCCGCCGCTCGGACATTGAGCGTGCCCCGGTGTCCATACCCTCTCCCTCATTCCTTCGTATCCGTTCTGGGAATTAGCCTGCTACGGCGTGCAGGTAATTGTCCAGCCCTGCCGGTTATCGGCTTCCCCACCAGCGCGCGAGGTAATGTCGCAGGGCGTCGGTGATTCCGGTTGGTCTGGTTTCTGTGGCCTTGCCCTGTCCGGTTCCGGTGATGCCGTTCGCAAAGTCCGCGGTGGTCAGTAGCTCGTTCGTGTTCGTTCTGCTTTGCCAGTGGCTGGCGAAGCCATCGTCGTCCGCGACGGCGCGGCGGCCGAGTTCGCCGAGGCGTTCGACGAATTCGGCGAGGGGATAGGCGGCATCGGAGAGGTTGCCGGTGTTCGTCAGGCGGATTTCGTGGAGGCGGAACGGCGGGCCGCCGTTGGCGGTGCGGCAGGCGTCGAGTTCGAGGTTGAGGGTGGTGTTCTGCACGATCTCCTCCACCCGCTGGCGGATGGGGCCCTCGGATTCGGGGACGGTGTCGCTGTCCGGGGCGACGAGGCGCACGAGCACGATGTCGGTGCAGCCCTGGCGCAGCAGCGGCGTCAGGGGCGGGTTGCGG
>NZ_WNXE01000740.1:0-822 GCF_010993615.1 Arhodomonas sp. KWT
GAGGTACCACTCGACGTTGCGCGCGGAGCTGGCGAACACGCCCAGCCCGGCGCCGGCGAAGGTGATCTTGGAGGTCGAGGCGAACACCAGCGCCCGGTCCGGGTTGCCGGCCGTCCCGCAGGCCTCGATGAGGTTGGCGATCTCCACGCGCTCCCCGGTGAGGTGGTGTACGGCGTAGGCGTTGTCCCAGAAGATGCGGAAGTCCGCGGCCGCCGTGGGCATGCGCGCCATGCGCTCGACCACCTCGTCCGAGTACACCGCCCCGGTGGGGTTGGCGTACTTGGGCACGCACCAGATGCCCTTGATGCTCGGGTCCTCGGCGACCAGGGCCTCGACGCGGTCCATGTCCGGGCCGTCCTCGAGCATGGGCACGTTGATCATCTCGATGCCGTACTCCGCGCAGATCGCGAAGTGACGGTCGTAGCCCGGCACGGGGCAGAGGAAACGCACCCGGGGTTCCCGGCACCAGGGCGCGGCGCTGTCCGGGTTGCCCTTGAGCAGGCTGTAGACGATGTGGTCGTGCATCATCGCCAGGCTGGCGTTGTCCGCGACCACGGTGTTCTCCGGCGGCGCGCCGACGATCTCGCCGAGCAGCGCCCGCGCCTCGGGCAGGCCCTGGCCGCCGCCGTAGTTGCGGCAGTCGGTGCCGTCGGCCGCGGTGTAGTGCCCGGCACCGGGCAGGCCGAGAAGATCGTTGCTCAGGTCGAGCTGCTCGGGTGCGGGCTTGCCGCGGGCCATGTTCAGCTTCAGGCCCTGGTCGCGGAAGGCACGGTAGCGCGTGAGGGTGTCCTCGTGCAGGCCGCGGAGCTGCTCGTCGGAGAG
>NZ_WNXE01000741.1:0-822 GCF_010993615.1 Arhodomonas sp. KWT
ACGTACTTCAGCGACTCGAAGAACTGCGCCCACTTGGTGTGGTGCGGCAGCACGCCCTTGTGGAGCATGTCCGGGTTGGAGACGACGATGTCCCCCTTGGTGCGCACCGCCTTGCGGGCGTCACCGGGTGTGTCGCCGTCGAAGGTATAGGCGCGGATGCCCAGCTCCCCGGCCTGGTTGAGCTCGGTGAGTTCCGCGACCTGATCCTGGGAGAGGGCCTTGGTCGGGAAGAGGTACAGCGCCTTCGAGCGTTCCGTGAGTGCGGACTGGAGCACCGGCAGGTTGTAGCACAGGGTCTTGCCCGAGGCCGTGGGCGTGACCACCACGGTGTGCCGGCCGGCGCGGACCTGGTCCCAGGCCTCGCGCTGGTGGCTGTAGAGCTGTGCCACGCCCCGGGCGCGCAGCGCGCCGGCGAGTGCGGGCGCGAGCTCGCCGGGGATATCGGCATAACGGCCGTCCCGCGCGGGCACCGTCAGCTCACCGGTGATTCGTCCGCTATACTTTCGCCGCAGGCGCCCGGCGAGCCGGCGCACCGGGTCGAGCAGGCGCGCGTCGTCGGTTTCCGCTGCCGCTATGCCCATTCGTGCCCCCGTTTGCCAGCGACTCGGCTCAATGACGGCGTCACACCGCCGTTTTCGTTTGCATCAGCGGGAGAGCCCGTTGAGAATGAAAAGATTATAGAACCCAAAGAGAACGAACAAGCGCCATGCCGGTTCTCACACGCCGCCAGCAGGACATCCTCGAATTCCTCCGGGACTGCGCCCGCGAGGGCGAGGCCCCGACCCTGGGCGAGATCTGCCGCGCCTTCGGGCTGCGCTCGCG
>NZ_WNXE01000742.1:0-821 GCF_010993615.1 Arhodomonas sp. KWT
ACCTCGCAGATGTAGCGGAGCTGGTTGAGCTTCATGGCACATACCCAAAATAATAGAATGATCTAATTTTAATCGACTATATTCTTTTTTCAAATATGCGTCAGGCGCTAGGGTAGGGGCATCCGAAACAGACGGGGGCCGCCTGTGACCGATCAAGACCCGACCCTGACCTTTGCCCCCGCCGGGTACGGTGGCCGTACCGGCGCCGTCAGCCTGGTGGGCGCCGGCCCCGGCGATCCGGATCTGCTGACCCTGCGCGGTTACCGCCGCCTGCGCGCGGCGGACGTGGTGCTCCATGACCGCCTCGTCGCCGCCGAGATCGTCGCACTGGCGCCGGCCTCGGCCCAGCGGATCTACGTGGGCAAGCAGCGGGATCGTCATCCGGTGCCCCAGTCGCGCATCAACGCGCTGCTGATCGACTACGCGCGGCGAGGTCTGCGCGTGGTGCGCCTGAAGGGCGGCGATCCGTTCATCTTCGGCCGCGGCGGCGAGGAGCTGGAGGAGCTCATGGCCGCCGGCGTGCCGTTCGAGGTCGTTCCCGGGGTCACCGCGGCGAGCGGCTGTGCCGCTTACGCAGGTATCCCTCTCACCCACCGGGACCACGCCCAGTCCTGTGTGTTCGTCACCGGGCACCGTAAGGCCAACGGCGAGCTGGCGCTGGATTTCGACCAGCTCGCACGTCCGCAGCAGACGGTCGTGTTCTACATGGGGCTGGCCGGGATTGACCGCCTGGTGGCCGGTCTGCTCGCGCACGGTGCACCGTCGGAGCGGCCGGCGGCGGTGGTCCAGCAGGGTACGACGGCAGCGCAGCGCGTGGTCGC
>NZ_WNXE01000743.1:0-819 GCF_010993615.1 Arhodomonas sp. KWT
ACGCCGAACTCCTGGACCTTGAGCGAACGCCTGTAGTTGTCTTCCGGTGTGGCCCCCACGCAGGAGACGAAGTGTTTTTGCGAGCCGGGGATGAGCATTAGCGGCCCATTGAGGGCGTGATTGTCGGTGAGGATGATCGAGCAGCTCACGGCCCGCATCCGCGGCATGCCGTCCTCGGCGTGCCAGGTTTCGAAGTCCGAGTGCCAGTTGAAGCCCGTGCCACGGAAGCCGGGCTTGTAGTTGATGCGGGACTGGTGGATGTAGACCTCGCTCGCCAGGAGCTGGTGTACCCGGTCGAGCAGGCGCGGATCCCGGGCCAGACGGTTGAACCGCTCCGAGATGGCCGCGCGGTGAATCCCGAATACCGAGCGCACCTCGTTGCTTTCGGGCTCGCGGATCATGCCGTCCCAGTCATCCAGATCGGGATCGGCCTCCAGGCGGCGCAGCTCATCGCGGAACGCCTCGACCTCCTCCGGCGGGAAAAGCCCCTCGAAGAAGAGATAGCCGTCGTGCTCGAAACGCCGGAGCTCGTCGCTGGTGAGCGGACCGGACCAGTGGCCGTTCTCGTCGGAGTGAATCACCGGGTCGAGTCGCGGAATCACGCCCACGGGCGCCTCGGTGCGGGTGGGATAGAGATCCTTGCTGTTCAGCATGTCGGCACCTCCCTGAATCGCCAGCGATACGGAAAGAACCCTGCTGCGCGCAGCGAACGCTGCCACGCGACCCGTGCATGCCAGTCGCCGGGCTCGTGGCGCGGGGCCGGGCGGAGCCCCGGCACCGGCACATGCCGTGCGTACTATCCGGCACGTCCATGCGGGG
>NZ_WNXE01000744.1:0-818 GCF_010993615.1 Arhodomonas sp. KWT
CTCTTCGGCGAGGGCCACGTGGACGGGCTGCGCGCCGTGCGCGATCTGGATACCCCGGTGGCCCCCGAAAGCCCCGAGTACGGGCCACGGGCGAATCAGCTGCTGTTCACCACCGGCGCCAACGAGGGGCGGGACGCGCTGGTCCGGCGCTTCACCTTCAACGCCTTCGGTAGCCGCAACTATGGTCACCACGGCGCCTACTGCGGCTTCGCCTTCCGCGCCGGCTCCGGCGCCTGGCTCAACGACATGCGCAAGTATGCCCACGTCAAACCGGACTGGGAGCACGTGCGCTTCGCGCTGTTCATGGGCACGGCGCCGGCTCAGTCCGGCAAGCCATTCAAGCTCCAGGGCCGGCAGCTCGCGAGCGCCCGCGCCGAGGGCCGGCTGGACTACGTGGTGGTCTCGCCGGCGCTGCCGAACAGCTCCAGCCTCGCCAGCCAGCCCGGCAATACCTGGCTGCCCGTCCGGCCCGGCGGGGATACGGCCCTCGCCATGGCGATGATCCGCTGGATCATCGATCACGAGCGCTACGACGCCCGCCACCTGGCCCAGCCGGGGCCCGCCGCCATGGCCGCCGCGGGTGAGCCGAGCTGGGGCAACGCCACGCACCTGGTGATCAGCGAGCCGGGGCATCCCTCGGAGGGCCGGCTGCTGCGTGGCAGCGACCTGGGCTGGCCCGCCGACGGTGATGACGAGGTGTTCGTGGTCGCGGACGCCTCGGATGGCCACTGGCGGGCGCATACCGCCGCCGCGCCGGCGCGGCTGTTCGTGGACACCACCGTGACCCTGGACGGCAGTTCCGTCCGGGTGAAGTCCGC
>NZ_WNXE01000745.1:0-818 GCF_010993615.1 Arhodomonas sp. KWT
GCCGCCCGTCACGCCTTCGAGGAGGGCGAGTGGGGCCGGCTCACCGCCATCGAGCGCGGCCGGCTGCTGATGCGCGTCGGCGAGCTGATCCAGGCCAACGCCGAGGAGCTCGCCCAGCTCGAGAGCCGGGACACCGGCAAGCCGCTGAGCCAGGGCCGCGCGGACATGGTCGCCGCGGCGCGCTACTTCGAGTACTACGGTTCGGCGGCGGACAAGGTCCACGGCGAGACCATCCCGTTCCTCGACGGCTACACGGTGATGGCCCTGCGCGAGCCCTTTGGCGTGACCGGTCACATCATTCCGTGGAACTACCCGGCGCAGATGTTCGGGCGCTCGCTCGCGCCCTCGCTGGCGATGGGCAACGCCACCGTGCTCAAGCCCGCCGAGGAGGCCTGCCTGCTGCCGCTGCGCATCGCCGACCTCGCCATCGAGGCGGGCTTCCCGCCGGGGGCCATCAACGTGGTCACCGGCCTCGGCGAGGAGGCCGGCGCGCCGCTGGCCTCCCACCCGGATATCGACTTCCTCGCCTTCACCGGCTCCCCGGAGGTGGGGACGCTGGTCCAGCAGGCGGCGGCGCGCAATCACGTCGGCTGCGTGCTGGAGCTCGGCGGCAAGTCGCCGCAGATCGTCTTCGACGACGCCGACTTCGACGCCGTGCTGCCGGTGGTGCAGAAGGCCATCGTCCAGAACGCCGGCCAGACCTGCTCCGCCGGCAGCCGGGTGCTGGTGCAGGAGAGCGTTTTCGACGCCTTCATCGAGCGCCTGACCGCCGCCTTCGGCGAGCTGGTCACCGCCAGCCACGACGCGGACGCGAACTG
>NZ_WNXE01000746.1:0-817 GCF_010993615.1 Arhodomonas sp. KWT
GGCGGGCCCGCCCACTCCGCCACCTCGCCCCCGGCGATCACGCCGGCGAGGTCGTGGGCCGCGTCGGCGGACAACTCGGCGAAGGGGCAGTCGTGACGCCGCTGCGCGAGGGCGTCGAGGCCGTGGGCAACACCGGTATAAAAGCCATCCCACGGCGCGGGCACGTCCAGGTAACGGATCATGAGCAGGCTATCCGCCGGGTCCACGGAGAGCTGTGCATCCAGGTAGTGCGCCAGACCCGCCTCGTCCGCACCGGGCAGCAGCACCTCGCCGTAGGCGGCCAGGGCCCGGGCCTGGGCCGGCGTGAGCGTGCGCAGATCGGCGCCCTCCGCCCGGGCCTCGCGGGGTGTCAGCCAGGCCGGCACACCACCGACAGTGAACAGCACGGCCCCGGAGGCGGCCCCCTTCAGAAACGTTCGGCGATCCAGCGGCATCACGGCTCCTCTCGTTTTTGCCCCACACGGCTCACCACCGCATTTCTTTATATATAAATATTTATTGAGTAAAACAGATCCACACCGGATTGCAACCGCCGGGCGTGGGCCGGGAGCGCGGACAGGGGCCGCCACTGGTCGCTGACGGACGGTCTCCAAGCGATGTTGCAGCGCGTCAAACGCTTTGCTACGCTGCATCGCAACAAGGCTGATGAGTTCGATCAGGCCTTGTGAACTCAAAAGCCTAGGAGGCTCATCATGACGAACACGAACTTCAGTCAGTTCACCGAGCAGTTCGAGAAGACCGTCCTCGGTCCGATGCGTGCCTACGCGACCATGGCCGTGGATCACTTCGAGAAGCTCTCCGAGGTGCAGTACGACGC
>NZ_WNXE01000747.1:0-817 GCF_010993615.1 Arhodomonas sp. KWT
GCACGGATGGACCGCTCAAGGGACGGGGGAGCTTCACCAACCGCGCTTCCCGCTTCAGTGCCTGGCAGAGCGAGGTGTTCGACGACGGGTGGGACAGCGCCGAACCGCCGCCGCAGCGGCTTCCGACCCGGATCCTCGACGATCCCAGCCGCTCGGTGGTGAGCTGGAACACATCGCCGGACATCCCCTTCGATCGTTCCGTGAATCCCTACAAGGGCTGCGAGCATGGCTGTCCGTACTGCTATGCGCGCCCCACCCACGCCTACCTGGACATGTCGCCGGGACTGGACTTCGAAACGCGGGTCCTGGCCAAGCGGGACGCGCCCGCGCTGCTGCGGCGGACGCTGGCGCAGCGGGGCTACACTCCCGCGCCCATGGCCCTCGGCGCCAACACGGACCCGTACCAGCCGGCGGAACGTCGGCTGGGGATCACCCGGGGCGTCCTGGAGGTGCTGGCCGAGGCCCGCCACCCGGTGGTGATCGTGACCAAGTCGGCCCTGGTTGAGCGCGATCTGGACATCCTCGCGGAGATGGCGGGACGGAACCTCGTGTCCGTGCATCTGTCCATCACGACACTGGACCGCGACCTCGGGCGGCGGATGGAGCCACGGGCGGCGGCACCACAACGCCGCCTCCGGACCCTGACGGCGCTCACCGAGGCGGGGATCCCGGCAGGAGTGCTCTTCGCGCCGGTGATCCCGGCGCTGAACGACGCCGAGATGGAATCGGTGCTCGCGCAGAGCAGCGACGCCGGCGCGGTATCGGCGGCCTACGTGCTGCTGCGCCTGCCCCGGGAGGTGGAAGGGCTGTTCACGGA
>NZ_WNXE01000748.1:0-817 GCF_010993615.1 Arhodomonas sp. KWT
CGGACCGCCTCGGCGAGCTCTCGGAGCTGATCGGCGGGCTGTCGATACGCGCGCGCCTGGCGCAGATCGAGGTGGCCCTGGGCGACGAGGTCGGCGGCCTGGTGTTCCGCAATCTGGAGCCGCTGAGCGAGGCCGACCGCGCCGCGCTGGTCGCCTTCGGCCAGCGCACCGGGCTGTACGTCTACGAGCAGCCCGGCAACGAGTCCACCATCGCGCCGCTGTGGCCCGGGGACCCCGTGCTCAGCTACGAGCTGCCCGAGTTCGGCGTGAACCTGCGCTTCGAGCCCAGCGACTTCACCCAGGTCAACGGCGACATGAATCGCCGGATGGTCAGCCGCGCCATCGAGCTGCTGGACCCGGCGCCTGAGCACCGCGTGCTCGATCTCTTCTGTGGGCTTGGCAACTTCACCCTGCCGCTGGCGCGGCGTGCCGCGCACGTCATCGGCGTCGAGGGCGCGGAGCCGCTGGTGGTGCGTGGCCGCGAGAACGCCGAGCGCAACGGCATCGACAATGTCTCGTTCCACGCCGCCGACCTTACCGCCGACGTCACCGGCCGGCCGTGGCTCGGCGACGGCGTCGACCGCGTGCTGCTCGATCCGCCGCGCTCCGGCGCTGCGGAGGTGCTGCCGAACGTGGCGCGGCTGCGCCCGGGGCGTATCGTCTATGTCTCCTGCGGCCCGGCGACGCTGGCGCGGGACGCGGGCATCCTGGTCAACGAGTATGGCTATCGCCTGAGTGCTGCCGGGGTCATGGACATGTTCCCGCACACGGCGCACGTCGAGAGCATCGCCGTGTTCGATCGCGACTGACGCCGTGG
>NZ_WNXE01000749.1:0-816 GCF_010993615.1 Arhodomonas sp. KWT
TACGTCCGGGCTCGCGGAGATGATCTTGAACGCCTCGGTGACGCGCTCCTTGTTGGTGCCGCCGCCGACGTCGAGGAAGTTGGCCGGCTCGCCGCCGTGGAGCTTGATCACGTCCATGGTGGCCATCGCCAGGCCGGCGCCGTTGACCATGCAGCCGATATTGCCGTCGAGGGTGATGTAGTTCAGGCCGTGCTCGGCAGCCTGGACCTCGGTCTCGTCCTCCTGGCTGACATCGCGCATGTCCGCGATCTCGGGCTGACGGCCGATCTCGATGGCGTTGTCGTCGACGTTAACCTTCGCGTCCAGCGCGAGCAGGTCGCCCTCGGCGGTGAGGATCAGCGGGTTGATCTCGATCAGCGAGAGGTCACGGTCGGTGAACGCGCTGTAGAGCCCGCTCATGATACGGGTGAGCTGCTTGATCTGATCCTTGCCCAGGCCCATGCCGAAGCCGAGCTCGCGACACTGGTACGGCTGCAGGCCGGCCGCCGGGCTGACCTTGACCGTGAGGATCTTCTCGGGGGTGCTCGCGGCCACCTCCTCGATATCCATGCCGCCCGCCTCGGAGGCCATGAAGGTGACGCGCTTGGAGGCGCGATCGACCACGGCGCCGAGATACAGCTCGCGCTCGATGTTCAGCCCCTGCTCGATCATCACCGCGTTGATGGGCAGGCCCTTGTCGTCGGTCTGGTGCGTGACCAGCCGCTCGCCGAGCATGGACTCGGTGTACTGCACGACCTCGTCGAGGCTCTTGGCGAGCTTCACGCCGCCGGCCTTGCCGCGGCCGCCGGCGTGCACCTGGGCCTTGACCACCCAGAC
>NZ_WNXE01000074.1:0-13415 GCF_010993615.1 Arhodomonas sp. KWT
AGCCGGGACATCGGTCACCATGCTTTCCGGACCACTGCTCGACAGACGCTACCGCCATCTCTTCGCGGCCCAGGTTATCGCCCTGGCGGGCACAGGGCTGACGACGATCGCGCTCGCGCTCCTCGCCAACGAGCTTGCCGGTGAGCGTGCGGGGCAGGTTCTCGGCACCGCGCTCGCCATCAAGATGGTCGCCTATGTGGGCATCGCGCCGGTGGTCGGTGCCTATGCCGGCCGTCTGCCACGGCGCGGGCTGCTGGTCACGCTGGATCTGCTCCGGGCCTCCGTGGTGCTGCTGCTCCCGTTCGTTACGGCCATCTGGCAGATCTATGTCCTGATCTTCCTGCTGAATGCGTGCTCGGCCGGTTTCACGCCGGTGTTCCAGGCGACGATACCGGACATCATTGACGACGAGCAGCGCTACACCAGGGCGCTCTCGCTGTCCCGGCTGGCGTATGATCTCGAGAATCTACTCAGCCCCACCGCCGCCGCCCTGCTTCTGGCAGTCATGGGCTTCGATGTCCTGTTTGTCCTCAACGGGCTCGCGTTCCTCGCCTCGGCGGTGCTCGTGGTCTCGGTCGCCCTGCCACGGGCGAGGCCGTCCGGGATGGTCGAGAGCGTCTGGCGGAAGATCAGCTACGGAACCCGCGTCTACCTGCGCACGCCGCGCCTGCGGGGTCTCATGGGCCTGAACATGGTGGTGGCCTCGGCGGGCGCCATGCAGATCGTGAACACGGTGGTCTACGTTCGCTCCGGGCTGGGCCTGGCCGAAACCGCCGTGGCCATCGCGTTCGCGGCGGCTGGAGGCGGGTCGATGCTGGTGGCCCTTGGGTTGCCCCGCTTGCTGGACAGGCTGCCGCAACGCCCTCCGATGCTTTTCGGCGGGGTTGTGATGTCGGCGAGTCTGTTTCTCGGCCTGCTCGAGCCGGGATATGAAGCCCTGCTCGCTATATGGTTCATGCTCGGTGCTGGCACGTCCCTGGTGCTGACGCCGGCGGGCCGACTCCTGCGGCAGTCGAGCCGTGAGCAGGACCGGCCCGCGCTGTTCTCGGCACAGTTTTCGCTATCGCATGCGTGCTGGCTGCTCGCCTATCCGCTTGCGGGATGGCTGGGGGCGGAGGCCGGACTGACGACGACTTTCGCGGTTCTCGGTGTGATCGCACTGGTGTCGACCGCGGCGGCCGCCTCGCTCTGGCCGCGGCATGATCCCCTGGAGCGGGAGCATGATCATGAGCCGCAGCAGCACGAACACCTCCACTACCACGACGAGCACCACCAGCACGAGCATGAAGGGTGGGAAGGGCCGGAGCCGCACACGCACCCGCACCGGCACACGCCGGGCCGCCACCGCCATGCGTTCGTGATCGATCTGCATCACCGCGACTGGCCCGCGGGTTGACGGGTTTGCGACGCGGGCCCAGCGCGCTGCGTATTCCGGCCGCCTACAGCCCGTACTTCTTGATCCGGTACCACAAGGAGCGCTCGCTGATCTCCAGCGCCCGGGCGGCGGCGGCCTTGTTGCCATGAGCGCGCCGCAGGGCGCGGTCAATAAGGGTCCGTTCGAGGGCTTCGACGTGGTGCGGCAGTGCCAGATCGTCCCCGTCGTCCCGGAGGGCGGACTCACCGAGGTCGTGTCGGGCCTGGGGCCCGGTCAGCTCTGCGGGTAGCTCTGCGACGTCGACGACATCCCCGGGACAGAGCACTGCCGCCCGTTCCATGAGGTTCTGCAGCTCGCGCACATTCCCCGGCCAGCCGTATTCCCGCAGCCGTCGGACGGCCTGCTCGCTGATGGCAGGTGCGCGCCTGCCGATCTCCGCGCAGTAGCGGTGCAGGAAATGCTCCGCGAGCAGGGCGATGTCATCGCCGCGTTCGCGCAGCGGCGGCACATCGACACGCACCACGTTGAGGCGGTAGTAGAGGTCCTCTCGCAGACGTCCTTCGGAAACCGCGGCCTGAGGGTTTCGGTTAGTGGCGGCGACCACGCGGAGGTCGACGGGCGTCGGGTGCTGGGAGCCGAGGCGCTCCACCGTGCCTTCCTGGAGCACACGCAGGAGCTTGGTCTGGAGTGCGATCGGGGTCTCGGTGATCTCGTCGAGAAAGAGCGTGCCGCCGCTCGCCAGCTCGAAGCGCCCGGTTCGGTCCCGGTCCGCGCCGGTGTAGGCGCCCTTGCGAACGCCGAATAGCTCGCTCTCCAGAAGGTCGTCGGGGATGGCGGCACAGTTGATGGCCACGAACAGGCCGTCGCGCCCGGACTCGCGATGTATGGCGCGGGCCACGAGCTCCTTGCCCGTGCCGGTCTCGCCGACGATCATGACCCCGCTGCGGGTCGGGGCGACCCGGTGCAGCAGGGTATAGAGGCGATCCATGGCCGCGCTGCGGCCGATGAATTCCCCCCGGCCGCGCTCGGCCTCGTCGCGGAGGTAACGGTTCTGGAGCCGGACCCGCTCCGTGTCCAGCGCCCGGGTAACGGCGATCTCCACCGTCGCCATCTCGAACGGCCGGATGATGTAGTCGACCGCGCCGAGCTTCATGGCCTCGACCGCGGTCTCCACGGTCCCGTAAGCGGTGAGGACGATGACCGGCACGTCCTGCCCGAGCTCGCGCAGCCGGCGTAGCAGTTCCACCCCGCCCACGTGTGGCATCTTGAGATCGGTGAGCACGAGATCGAAGGCGTCGGCCTCCAGCTGCGCCAGTGCCTCCCGGCCGTCCCGCGCGGTGGCGACCTCGTGCCCCTGGCCGCGCAGTGCCATCTCGAGCAGCCGGCGCATTTTGGCCTCGTCGTCGGCGACGAGAATGCGGTTGGCTCGGCTCACGCCGCTCCCTCCTCGTTGTGTCTCGGAAGACGAACCGAAAAACGGGCACCGCCAGCCGGGGAATTGCCGACGTCGATCCGCCCGCCGTGGGCCTCCACGATCTGCTGGACGACCGTGAGCCCGAGCCCGATGCCCCCCTCCCGCTGCGTGAAGAAGGGATCGAAGACCCGGTGCTGGAACGTGTCCGGCACGCCGGGCCCGGCGTCGTCCACGTGGACGACGAGCGCTTCGGCCTCGCACCGGAGCTGCACCGATACCGGGTGGCCCTCTGGGCTGTACTGAATCGCGTTGATCAGAAGGTTCAGGAAGACCTGGATCAGCTGTTCCCGGTCGCAGGTGAGCACCGCATCGCCCCGGCCGGGGTCCAGCGCCACGGGCACCCCGTTCTTCGCGGCGCGGGTCTCCACCAGCGCGACGGCGTGCTCCAGTATCCCGCGCAGATCTGCCGGCCGAAAGGAGGGCGGCCGCGGACGGGCCGTTTCCAGGAGCGTGTTGACCAGCGCCCCGAGCCGGTCCGTCTCGCTCTGGATGTAGCCCGTGAGCTCCCTGCCTTCCTCGGTGAGCTCCGGCTGGCGTTCGAGCAGCTGCGCCGAGGAACGCAGTATCCCCAGGGGCGTACGCACCTCGTGGGCCATTATCGCCGCCATTTCACCTACGACGGCGAGCTTGCCAGCGCGCACCAGCTGTTCCCGGGACTGGCGAAGCGCCTCGATGGTCTCCTCGAATGCCCGGGAGAGCTCGCGCACCTCGGTGATCCGGTCGTGTACCGGCGGGGGCGGTGGCTGTTCACCGCCGCGAAGGCGCCGGGCGAATTCGGTGAGCCGGGCAATGGGCCGGGCGATGCGACCGGAGACCCGGTGGGACACCCACCCGGCAACCACCATGGTCACGACCAGGGCGAGGATCATCGCGGCGGCCAGGCGCCAGACGGGTTTGAAGGCGATACCCGTCGGCTCGACGACGAGCAGGTGCCAGTCGAAACCGGAGAGCTTGTGGTAGTAGGAAGTCCTCGCAACGCCGACGAGCAGTGGCCCCGTCCCGAGGGCGGCACCGTCCTGGATGACCGGCGAGGCATCGTCGGCCTGATCGAGCCATCGGGATAGATCGGCCGTGGGGGCGTCTGCGCCGAGTTCGGCGGCCCCGGACTCGGCGATCACCCGCCCCGAGGTGTTTACCAGCAGGGCGGCGCGGGGCGTACCCCCGACAGAGTCCCGGAGGAACCCCTTTACGTGATTCCAGTTGAGCACGGCGTAGAGATAGCCCAGGGTGCCGGTGCCAAAGGCGTCCGGCACGGTCGTGCGCAGCACGAGCTGCGGGCCGCCGGCGCGGTCCAGGGTGGCCAGGGTCTCGACCACGACCTCGGCGTTGTCGCCCCGGGCCTCACGAACCGCGGCCGGGGCGGGCATGCGGGTGGTGTCAATGCGCGAGGCCTGCGAGGAGGCGACGACGCGGCCCTCCTGATCGGTGCAGAATAGCGCGTCGTACACCGGGCCGTGCCCCTGCCTGAGATCGGTCAGCAGCCGCGACAGGCGCTTGTCCACGTCGCCCACCCGGATGTCCTGCATGACCTGCAGCAGGCGCCACTCGCGTACGTCCTCCAGCCGATCGAAGAGATAGGCGTCGACGCGCTCGAGCAGTGCCGTGGAGGTCACCTGCAGGGTCCGGGCGATCTCGGACTGCAGGGCCTGCCGGAACTGGTAGAAGGATACCGCGCCGCTCAGCAGGATCGACCCGAACACGAGGGCCAGCGTCCCCCTCAGAATCGCGGTTCGGATCGTCAATGCCGGTGCTCCTGGTAGGCGGTTCCCGGAATCGGCGGATTGCGGGGTGCGGCCGATGACGGGTGTAGGGGCGTCGTCGTTTATACTACATCACACTTTCTGTTTTGCTCGGCCCGGGCCGCGACACGCCGCGGCATGCGGCCGACCTGCCAGTGTGGTGACCCGGTTTTGGGACGCAGAACAATCCTCCGGTCCGTTCGTGCCGCCGCCTGGCTGTGCACGCTTGCCCTCGTCTCGGTCCATGCCGCGGAACTCCCGGTGCCCGGGGAACCGGATGGCTACCGGCTGGGCCGGGGATACCACGTGGATGCGCTTGGCCTGACCCTGGGGGGCTACGCCGACTTCCGCTACGAGAACCTCGAGGGGCAACGTGACACCCTCCGGGCGCGGGACCTGAGCGTCTTCGTGAGCGGGGAGCTGGCGCCGAACTGGCGGGTGTTTTCGGAAACGGAGTTCGGCGATGCGGTCACCGTCGACAGCGACGGCATCTCGGGCGCCGGCAGCGAGCTGGAGGTGGAGCGGCTCTACGTGGAGCACGATCTCAGTCCGGGGCTGCGTCTGCGGGCGGGCAAGTTCCTGACCCCGATAGGCCGGCGGAACCTCATCCACGCGGCACCGCTGGCCTGGGGCGTGTCGCGTCCGCTGACGACCTCCGCACCGTTCGCGCGGCACGCCTCCGGGCTGGAAGCGATCGGCACCACGCCGGTGGGGGACGGTGCGCTGGACTTCCACGTCTTCCTGGATGCGACGGAGCGGCTGGATAACTCCGAGCGCACCGAGGAAACCTTCATGGACTCGCAGGTGCAGCCCAATCCGCGCAACGCGTTCGATCATGCGGCGGGTTTGCGCCTGGTGTATCGCAGCCGCGACGACGACCTTCAGCTCGGCTTCTCCGTCGCCCGCTTCAGGCTACAGGACCGCCCGAACGCCAAGCGCCTGGCCGGCGTCGATTTCCAGTACACCGCCGGCGGCGCGGAGCTGACGGGGGAGGGCGTCTACCGGGAGAGCCAGGGCGACGAGGAGGGGGACGATTACGGCGCGTTCGTGCAGCTGGCACTGCCGCTGGGTGGTGACTTCTACGGTGTCGCCTCCCACGAGCGTTACCGCTCGGGGCTGTTCAGCGAGGCGGCGGATATCGATACCGTGGGGGTCACCTACCGGCCGGTGCCGCCGTTGTCCATCAAGCTCGAACGCCGTGAGACGCGGGGCGAGGAACAGCTCGCGCCGGATGGCTGGCTCATCGCCCTGTCCGTTCTACTGTGAGGTGGTGCATCGTCAGTAGCCGTTGGGCAGGCGCGATAATGGCGCTGGCGTGGGCGATGCTGGCGTTTGCCGCGCCGCCGCCCGGCGGGATCGAGATCGCCGTCATCGCCGCCGATCCGCCGCCGCGTATCGACGCCGATACTCGCAGCCTCAGGGATATATTCCTCAAGCGCCGCCGTTTCGATGCCGACGGCCTGCCCCTGGTGCCCCTGAATCTTCCGCCGGATTCCCCCCTGCGGGAGGCGTTCTCCGAGGCAGTGCTGGGCCAGTCGCCCCGAATGCTCGCGCAGTACTGGAATGAACGCTACTTCCAGGGCGTCTCCCCGCCCTATGTGGTTCGCTCGCAGGAGGCAATGCTCCGCTTCGTTGCCGCCACCCCGGGTGCCCTCGGCTACGTGATGGCGTGTCATGCCGACGGGCGGGTGCACGTGGTGGCTCGCGTGACGGTGCGTGGCGTTACGGCGGCGGGGCGCGATGGTTGCGCGGGCGCGAATGGCCCCGTGGACTGACCGGGGCGCGCAAAAAATGTCTGCACTGCTTGCGCGATAACGTTTTTTGCGCGCTCCCGTCGACCGGGAAATAAAGCGTAACCCTCGGAAAAATCGGACATTGTTTTTCTGGCATGGAAGTCGCAGTGCCGCGCCCGTCAATGGACGGAGGGCACACGATGAGCCGGGACCAGGAATCACTTTGCGTCGACCCCCGTATCGATCCGTTGCTCGGGGAGCTGCACCACCGGGTAGCGCTGCACCTCACCGGGTGGGACGGCCCGGAACGCGGCGAACTGGAATCGTTCATTGCCCGCGTGTTCGCACGGACGTGCGGCGCGCGGGTGACGAACTTCTTCCCGACGCTCCTGGCATTCAGCCAGGAGCACCGCCTCGCAGGCGTCGTGGGCGTACGCAGTGCCTCGGGTGCGCGGCTCTTCCTCGAGCACTACCTGGACGTCCCGGCCGAGCAGGCGGTCTCGGCGTGTATCGCGCGGCAAGTAGATCGCAATGAGGTCGTGGAGGTTGGAAACCTGGCCCTGAGCGCGCCCGGTCAGGCGCGGTGGATCATCGCGGTCACGACCGCGTTTCTCGCCGCGGCGGGATTCCACTGGGTGGTCTTTACCGCGGCGGCTCCGCTGTTCAACGCCTTCCGCCGCCTCGGTCTGCGCCCGATCCGCGTGGCCGACGCCGACCCGGAAAGGCTGCCGGACCGGGGAACGACGTGGGGGCGTTACTACGAGGCCGCGCCCCAGGTCTACGCGGGGGACGTCCGCGCGGGGATGGGCAAGCTCCGTTATGCGCGCTGCTGGCAGCTCGACGCGCCCCGGCACCTGCTCGCCTGCGCGGAGGCACTCGGCGCCCGGGCCTTTGCGCCGTCCCTGGCATCCGGGGTGGCCGGCACATGAAGCGCCTCCTTTTCCGAATCGAGGAACACGCCCGGCGGTCCCCGGGTGCGGTTGCCGTGGCGGACGGGGCGACGCAGCTCGATTACGCGGCACTCCAGCACGAGATCGAGGACGCGGCCGAGAGGCTCCCGTGGGATCGCGTCGGCCTGCTCGCCGAGAACAGCTGCGGCTGGGCGGTCGTCGACCTCGCCGTGGCCCGTCGCGGCGGGGTCTGCGTCCCGATGCCGGTGTTCTTCTCCGACGGGCAACTGTTGCACCTCATCCGTGACGCCGGTCTGGATGTGGTGCTCACCGACGCCCCGGAGCGGGTCTCGCGCCTCATTGAGTCACGGCCGGTGGACATGTTCGTCGTGGCCGGCCAGCGCCTGGCCATCTTCGTTCCAGGCCATGGCGGCAAACGCAGCGCCCTGCCGGCGGGCACGGCGAAGGTGACCTACACCTCCGGCACCACCGGCGCACCCAGGGGCGTCTGCCTCTCCGGCAGCTCCGTGGAGCGCGTCGCGGCGACGCTGTGCGATGCCGTCACCGCGCAACCCCGGGACCGCTCGCTGGCGCTTCTGCCGCTGTCGACGCTGCTGGAGAACGTCGGGGGGCTATACGCGCCGCTGTGGGCGGGCGGCCGGGCCCAGGTCCCGTCCCTGGAGGACTGTGGCATCACCGGCTCCTCGGGGCTCGACCCGCGCCGGATGATGCTGGCCCTGGCGGGGTACGAACCGACCACCCTGATCCTCGTCCCCCAGCTCCTCAAGGCACTGACGGAGTGCGTCGTGGCGGGTATTCCGGCGCCGCGGTCGCTCCGGTTCGCGGCGGTCGGCGGGGCGCCGTCGTCGGCCGCGCTCATCCGCCGCGCGAGGACCCTCGGGATCCCCGCCTTCGAGGGCTACGGGCTGTCCGAGGCGGCGTCCGTGGTGACACTCAACGTCCCGGGCGCGGACCGGCCGGGGAGCGCCGGGCGGGCGCTGCCGCACGTACGCCTGGCGGTGGACGACAACGGCGAGGTCGTGGTGCACGGGGAGCTGTTTCTCGGCTACCTGGGCTCGCGCGCCGTTGCCGGGACGGGCTGGCCCACGGGGGATCTCGGCCGTATAGACGAGGACGGCTACCTGCACATCGTCGGACGCCGGAAAACGGCCTTCGCGACGGCCTTCGGCCGGAACGTCGCGCCGGAGTGGGTCGAGAGCGAGCTGGTCGCGGGTCCGGGCGTGGCACAGGCCGCCGTGTTCGGCGAGGGCCGGCCGTTCAACGTCGCCGTGATCGTGCCAATGCCGGGGGCACCCGCGGAGGCCCTGCGGGACGCCGTGGATCGCGCCAACGAGGCACTGCCTGACTACGCGCGGGTGGCGGCCTGGGTCGAGGCCGATGCCCCGTTCGTGGTGGCCAACGGGCTCGCCTCGGCCGCGGGGGCACCGCACCGCGCGGCGATCGGGGAGCGCTATCAACCACAGATTCAACGCCTTTATGAACAGGGGGAGCGCCATGCCGTTCTATGACGAACTCGTTGCAGCGACGCAGCCGGCCCGGGACGAATTCATCGCCATTCCGATCGTTCAGCGCGCCCTGGCGGGCGGAGTCACCCGCGAGGAGTACGTGGCCTTCCTCGGCCAGGCCTACCACCACGTTCGCCACACGGTCCCGCTGCTCATGGCCTGCGGCGGCCGCCTGCCGGACCGGATCGGCTGGCTGCGCGACGCCGTGGCCGAGTACATCGCCGAGGAGCTGGGCCACGAGCGATGGATACTCGACGACATCGCCGCCGCGGACGGCGATGCCGCCCTGGTCGCGAACGCGGTCCCGGGGCCGGCGACCGAGCTGATGGTCGCCTACGCCTATCACGTCATCGACCGCGGCAACCCGGCCGGCTTCTTCGGCATGGTATTCGTGCTCGAGGGGATGTCCGTGGCCCTCGCGACAAAGGCGGCGGAGGCGATTCGGGGCCACCTCGGGCTCCCGCCGGCGGCGTTCCGCTATCTCACCTCTCACGGGTCCGTGGACCAGCAGCACGTCCGGTTCCTCGAAGGCCTGATGAACCGCCTGGACGACCCCGCAGACCGGGAGACCGTCATCCACTGCGCCCTGCGGTTCTACCGCCTTTATGGCGACGTTTTCCGCGCGATCTCAACGTACTAGGCGCCGGGAGGCAATCATGAAACGCATACTGCCAACACTGTTACTGGCGATGCTCCTGGGTGGCCCGGCGTGGGCCGCCGCGGACACCGGCGTCGACGGCCGTGTCCTCGACATCGAGCGCGCGTGGGCGCATATCAACTACCAGATGCCGGAGGATCAGCGCGGGGAGGCCCTCGGCAAGCTCGAGGAGCGCGCGGACGCGGTGATCGCGGCGTTCCCGGACCGCGTCGAACCCCGCGTGTGGAAGGCCATTGTGCTCAGCAGCCACGCCGCGGTCGCCGGACCGTTCAGTGCGCTGAAGATGGCGGAACGGGCGCGCGACCTCCTGCTTCAGGCGGAAAAGCAGGACCCCACGGCCCTGCGCGGCTCCATCCCCACCTCCCTCGGCACCCTCTATTCAAAGGTGCCGGGCTGGCCGCTGGGATTCGGCAGCGACAACAAGGCCCGGGCCTATTTCCGTAAGGCCATGGAGATCAATCCGGACGGGCTCGATTCCAACTACCTCTATGCCGAGTTCCTGTATGACCAGGGCGAGTACGACAAGGCCCTGCAGCACCTGAAGAAGGCCCTCGACGCCCCGGACCGTCCCCAACGCCCTGTGGCGGACAAGGGTCGCCGGGAGGAGGCGAGGGCCCTCGTCGCCAGGGTGCGCTCCGAAATGGGCGGGCATGGGCCGGAAACCGGCCGGATGAGGTGAACGATGAAGCTTGATTACCAACGAATCGTCATCACCGGCGCCGCCGGTGGCATCGGGCGGGCGTTGACCGGTGCCCTTGCCCGGCGCGGCGCAAGGCTGGGTCTCCTGGTGCGACGGCCGGAATCCGGCGGTGTTCCCGATGAGGCCGGCGCCGATACGCTGGTGTTGACCTGTGACGTGACCGATGCCGGGGACAGGCAGGCCGCCCTCCAGGCGGTGAACGACCGCTGGGGCGGGGCCGATGTGCTCATCAACCTCGCGGGCGTCATGGATTTCAGCCGCTACGACAGCCAGGACCCGGAAGCGGTCGCCCGGATGGTCGCGGTGAACCTCGAGGCGCCGATGCTGATGACGCGGACCTTTCTGCCGGCGATGGTCGAACGGGGTGCGGGGCACGTCGTCAACGTCGGGTCCATGTTCGGCTCGATCGGATTCCCCGGTTTCGCCGCCTACGCCGCGACGAAGTTCGGCCTGCGCGGATTCTCCCAGGCGTTGCGGCGCGAACTCGCGGACACCGGGGTGCGCGTCACCCACGTGTCCCCACGTGCCGTTAACACCGCCTTCAATCCACCGGTAGTGCAGGAAATGACCGCCGCCGGCATCATGCACATGGACCCGCCGGAACGGGTGGCACGGGCCATCGTCAAGGCCCTCGAGAAGGGCCGCAAGGAGGTCTACCTCGGCTTTCCGGAGAGCCTCTTCGCGCGCATCAACGGCCTCCTGCCCGGCGTTATCGACCGCGGGCTCGCACGACAGACCCCCACGATCAACGCCTACGCCGCCGCACGCGACCGGGTCCCGGGCGGGGAGCCCGGCCGCGTAATGCCCGTGGAGGACCGCCGCGGGTGATCGATACAGGGGGGCGCGGGTCTGGGCACGCCCGGCAGAATGGACCGCGGCGACGCCCGAATCCGGCTATCTCCCGTATCGGTCTCCGTTCCCGGCCACGCCGCGGAGGAAGGTGACCCAGGCGGCAGCGTGTCGGAAGGGATCGTGGTGCGGTGAACGCTGGCGCGCACGTTAACGGGCGGCACGCCCCATCGCACGCAAGGGCACGCAGCTGTCCCCACGGGGTGTTAGGCTCGAAGGGGTTGCAGCGCGCGGGGACGTCGGCGCTCCCTGCGCGTGCACGCCTCGTAAACGCCTTTGGGTATCTCGCAAGGGGGCTGCATGGCATCACTCCTCGAGGCGATCGGATCGGCCGCTTACCTGGCGGCGGCCATGGGCTGGGAGGTGCTGTGGGGGCTGGTTCTCGGCTTCCTGCTGTCAGCGGCGGTGGACGTGCTGGTCTCCAAGGCCGAGCTCCAGCGCATGCTGCCGGACGACTCCGCCCGCTCGGTGGCCCGCGCTTCCGTCGTTGGCGCCGCGTCGTCGTCCTGTTCGTACGCCGCCGTCGCGATCGCCCGGTCCATCTTCCGTAAAGGTGGTGACTTCACCGCCGCGATGGCCTTCCAGTTCGCCTCGACGAACCTCGTCATCGAGCTCGGTGTGTTGCTGGTGGTGCTCATGGGCTGGAGCTTCGGCGCGGCGGAGTTCATCGGCGGCCCCATCATGATCGCGCTGCTCGTGCTCATGTTCCGCAGGCTCCTTCGTCCATCCTTGGTGGACGAGGCCCGCCGTCAGGCGAAGAAGGGCCTCAGCGGGAGCATGGAGGGCCATGCCGGCATGGCCACGATGGCGAAGGAGGGCACCTGGCGCGAGCGACTCACCTCGGCCGAGGGGTGGACCGCGATCAGCCACTACTTCGTGATGAACTGGTCGATGCTCTGGAAGGACATCGGCGTCGGCCTCGTGGTCTCGGGCACCCTGGGCGCGCTGGTGCCGGACGCCTTCTGGCACGCCGCGTTCTTCACCGACGACCCGGTGCTCTCCACGCTGTGGGGCCCCATCATCGGGCCGCTCATCGCGGTGGCGTCGTTCACCTGTTCCATCGGCAACGTGCCGCTCGCCGCCGTCCTCTGGAACGGCGGGATCAGCTTCGGCGGCGTGGTCGCTTTCATCTTCGGCGACCTGATCATCCTGCCGATACTCAACATCTACCGGAAATACTATGGCCTGCGGATGGCCGTGTTCCTGGCTGTCGTGTTCTACGTGGCCATGGTGATCTCGGCGATCGCCGTGGAGCTGCTGTTCGGCGGCATCGGCTGGATCCCCGCGGAGCGGAACGCCAACGTCGGCACCGCCGCGTTCTCGCTGAATTACACGACGGTCCTGAACGTCATCGCGCTACTCGTGGCGGGCGGGCTGTACCTGCGCTACCGCCGCACCGGCGGCCCGGAAATGATGCGCGCGATGGAGGAGGGCGGTGAGCATGAGCACCACCATGCGCACGGGCACTGACGGGGCGGGGGGACACCCGGCGCTGCCGGTCAGGTGACCGGCTGCCGCAATGCGTGTGTTCAGATTCGGGGCGCTGTTTCCGTGAATTCCAGGGCAGCCCGCCCCGTTGCCCAGGGATGTCTGGGTATCACTGCGCGGATCTGAGTGCATCAACCACGCGCTTACCCATCGAAGTGGCCGCTTCGGCGCTATCGAATTCCACGGAGAGGGTCTTGCCGTTATCGAGCAGCAGGCCGACCTCGTGCCCGGAGCGGCTGCTCACCCTCACGCTCGCGATGTGCGCCGGGCTGATAGCGGTGAAATCACCTTCATTCGCATTCGGGTTGTGGTAGTAAACCATCCCCTCGTCAACCTCCAATGACCCGCCGCTGGCCGCCAGCGTGGCTACCGGGATAGCGGTGAGCGCAATTGAAGCGGCAAGCGCGAATTTATACGTCATGGATGCAGCCTTCCTATTTGTCAGAGGGATCGCCTCGGGAGGCTCATCATAGCAGGCCGTTAAACGGCAGCGATCGAATCCCGGATGATTGCACCGCCTTCCGGATGGAGCCGATGTGGGGCCCTGGCGCCAGTTCTTGAGCGCCGAAGTGCTGAGTCGTCATGGTGGCAGTAGAGCTGGCAACAGCGCCTGGGCATCCTGAGGGACCTGTCAGCGGGGGCTGGCACGCCGCGCCCACTGGCGACAGCGAAGGCCGGGCAGCGTTTCGTCTGCTACGGTTTCCGTAGTATCGGCGAAGGGACCTCCCGTGCGCGCTCACTCAACTTGTAAGCCCACTTCTGTGCCAGGAGACCATCGACATGGCTGAGCGACCGGACGCAGTGGTTTTCGATGTCCTGGAAACATTGCTCAACCTTGATCCGCTGGCGGCGCGACTGGAGGAGGTGGGCCAGCCGGCGGCCGTGCTGGATCGATGGTTCATGCGGTTCCAACGCGATGCCATGGCGCTGACGCTCGCCGGCGACGAGGCGCCCTTCGAGCCGGTCGCGCGTCAGGCGCTGCG
>NZ_WNXE01000750.1:0-816 GCF_010993615.1 Arhodomonas sp. KWT
GGCAGGGCGCGGACGAGGGCGTCGTGGTGCCGGATCAGCCATCGGCCGGGCGGTCCGCCGGCCAGGGCGGCGAAGGCCGCCAGGCGGGGATCCCGGTGCACCGGCCACGCCCAGGTGTTACTGAGCACCAGCGCGGCGACGTTGTCGGGGCGGCTCGCGGCGTAGGCGAGCGCCACCGGTCCGCCCCAGTCGTGACCGACCAGGACGATCCGCCGCAGGCCGAGGGTCTCGACCAGCCGGGCCAGGTGTCCCGCGTGCTCCGCGGGGCGGCAGGGACGATCCGCCGGTGTGCCGGAGAGGCCGAAGCCGAGGTGGTCCGGTGCCACGCAACGGTGCGTCGCCGACAGCCGGGCGACGAGGTCGCGGAAGAGGAACGACCAGGTCGGGTTGCCGTGGACCATGATCACCGCGGGTCCGTCGCCGGCGTCGAGGTAGTGCATCGGGCCGGCGGGCAGGTCGAGGCGACGTCCCGCCCCGGGGAGGACGGTTGTGGCGGCGGGCGGTGCCGCTGGTGGGGGAAGGTGCCTGCTTCCGGGCATGACCCCGAGCAGCGGGTCGGTGTGTCGTCCCGCCATTGCCGCCCTCCGAGCACCGTACTGGCTGACGATGCCCCAGTTTCCCGGCCATTCCGCCATGGCGGCAACCATCGCCGCCACGGCGTGATCTGGGTCATGGATGACCTCCATGCGGGGTCTAGCATCGACACGGATGAATGGCTCCGCGGATGAGGCAGACCATGAGCCGGAACCGCCTTCTCTCCAGAACCGCCTTTCGCCCGACCGATGGCAGGGCGGAACCGTGAGTACCCGCTGGCGC
>NZ_WNXE01000751.1:0-816 GCF_010993615.1 Arhodomonas sp. KWT
GCCGTCGCGAAAATAAAGCGTTTTGAGCCCGGGTGCGGCTACGCGAACCGTCTCGCCGTTGCGGCGGGCGATGACGACGGCATCCTCGAGTTCGTATACGGCGAATCCGTCACGTTCAACGTAGGGCGAGGCATAGCGCTCGAGCGTCTCGATCTCGTTGCCGGCCGCGTCCACCAGCCACCGTTCGCCGTCGTCATCTTCAGCGACCCAGGTACCGGTAAGCACCGGCTTGAATGTGCGATAGTTACGTTCACCAAGCAGCCGGCCCTGGTTGTCGTACAGCCGCCACGTCTCGTCGCCCCTGATCGCCGTCAGCTCGCCATCGGTCACCGGCTCGGCCGTTGCGTCCAGCATCTCCGGGGAGAGACGCCACCCGCCCCGGGCATCGTACAGTCCCCAGCGCACCCGCTCCGGCGACAGCCTGACCAGAACGGCGAGTGCCTCCGGTGCATCAGCGCTGACGGACACGGAGAGCGTGTCCCCGGGCAACGTCACCGCCCCGCCGTTCGTGGCGCGCCAGACCTTCGGCGGCACCGGCACCCTGACCGGAAACAGCGCCATTTCGGCCTGACGGAACGGCGCCCGATAGAACGCACCGTCCGGCAGGCGTCTGATAGTCGCGCCGGTACGGTCGATGAGCGTGAAACGGCCCTCCACCCTGACCATCGCCGCACCGCCGGCGCCGAACGGGTTGGCATCCTCGAACTGCGGCGGAATGACCCATTCGCCCCGGACGTCGATGTATCCCCATTCGCCGTCGCGGGAGACAGCGGCCAGGCCGTTGGCGAAATCCGTCGCATCGTCGAACCGCGGCTC
>NZ_WNXE01000752.1:0-816 GCF_010993615.1 Arhodomonas sp. KWT
GGCATGGTGAACAACGTGTTCAGCAAGGCCGGGGCCACGCCGGTGAACCTGCCGACCTCGGAGGTCTACACCGCCCTGGAGAAGGGCGTGATCGACGCGGCGGACTACAACACCTTCGCCAATAACCAGCAGCTCGGCCTCCACGAGTTCGCGCCGTATCCCATCTATCCCGGTTTCCACTCCATGCCGATGGGCGCGGTCTCGATCAACAAGGACGTCTGGAGCGAGCTGCCCGACGATCTCAAGACGATCCTCGAGACATCGGTGGACTACCTCGCCGTGGATACCGCCTTCCGGATGCATCAGCTCGACCTCAAGGCGGTGGCCAAGGCGCGCAAGAACGACGACATCGAGATCATCGACCTGCCCAAGGCCGAGCGCGCGAAATTCCGCCGCATCGCCCAGAAGGAGTGGGCCAACTGGGCCGAGAAGAACGAGATGTGCCAGAAGGTCTACGACTCCGTCGTCGCGTTCCTGAAGCAGCGCGACCTGATGTGAGTGACTCCGCCGCGGGCCGCGTCGGCGGCCCGCGGTCTTTGTCAGGGGAGGAGCAACCATGAGCGCCAACGTCCCGCTTGCCGAGTCCCGCGACGCGGAGCACGGTGAGGCCGACGACGGGCCCTTCACCACCGAGGGGGCGCGCACCCGCCTCGATCGGTGCATTAACCGCCTGGCCCCGGATATCGGCTGGCTGGCCTTCGTGGCCATGGCCATCAGCGTGGTCGAGGTCTTCCTGCGCTACGGTCTGGACTCGCCGACCTCGTGGGTCCACGAAACCACCATCTTCCTGGTCGCGGTCCTGTTCTGCCTGGGCGG
>NZ_WNXE01000753.1:0-815 GCF_010993615.1 Arhodomonas sp. KWT
CGCCGCGAGATCAGCACGCGGCCGTCCCCGCCGCGGATCACCGCGACGGCCACATGGATCGTCTCCACGGCCGGGCTCATGAGCGGTAGTCGGCGTTGATCCGCACGTACTCGTAGGAGAAGTCGCAGCTCCAGACCGTGGTGCCGGCCTTGCCGCGACGCAAATCGATGGTCACGGGGAGCTCGTCCGCAGCCATGCGCCGCGCGG
Organism: Arhodomonas sp. KWT; assembly: GCF_010993615.1. Taxonomy (NCBI): domain Bacteria; kingdom Pseudomonadati; phylum Pseudomonadota; class Gammaproteobacteria; order Chromatiales; family Ectothiorhodospiraceae; genus Arhodomonas; species Arhodomonas sp. KWT. Next base: position 208 of record NZ_WNXE01000753.1, read on the forward strand.
CCTCCGCCTCCTCGTAATCCTCGACCCGGCCACCACCGTCGGCGATGGTGTAATCGGCGAGGTCGACGCGCACGCGGGTGACATCGAGGTCATCCACACCGGCACGGCCGACCGCGGCGAGGATCCGCCCCCAGTTCGGGTCGCCCGCGAACACGGCGGTCTTCACCAACGGGGATTCCGCCACGGCGAACGCCACCCGGGCCGCCTCGTCGTCGTCCCGGGCGCCGCGGACGGTGACCGCGATCTCGCGGGTCGCCCCTTCGCCGTCACGCACGATCGCCCGCGCCAGGGATTCGCACACACGGGAGAGGGCGGCCCGGAAGCGCTGGTAGCCCTCGGGATCGGTGTCCGGATCGATACGGGCGGCGCTGTTGCCGCTGGCGATGAGTGTGCACGCGTCGTTGGTGGAGGTGTCGCCGTCGACGGTGATGCGGTTGAAGCTCCCGGCCACGGCGTCACCGAGCAGACGCTGCACCACCGCCGGCTCGATGACCGCATCGGTGGCGAGGAACGCCAGCATGGTCGCCATGTTGGGCCGGATCATGCCCGAGCCCTTGGCGATGCCCGTGAGGGTGACGGTGCGCCCGTCGACCTGCACGCGCTCGCTG
>NZ_WNXE01000754.1:0-815 GCF_010993615.1 Arhodomonas sp. KWT
TCCCGGCCCGGGGCCTTGTAGTCGTGGCACATGAACAGCCGGGTCTCGCCGGGCAGCGAGAGCACGCGGCGAATGGAGCGGTAGAGCTGGCGGGCGTCGCCGCCGGGGAAGTCCGCACGGGCGGTGCCGTAGTCGGGCATGAACAGGGTGTCGCCCACGAAGGCGGCGTCGCCGATGGCGTAGGTCATGCACGCGGGGGTGTGTCCCGGGGTGTGCAGGGCGCGGGCCTCGATTCCGCCGATGCGGAACGTCTCCTCGTCGGCGAAGAGGTGGTCGAACTGGCTGCCGTCGCGGGCGAACGCGGCCTCGACGTTGAAGAGGTCGCCGAAGACGTTCTGCACCGTCGTAATGTTGGCGCCGATGCCGATGGCACCGCCGAGCCGTTCCCGGAGGTAGGGGGCGGCGGTGAGGTGATCGGCGTGGACGTGGGTCTCCAGGATCCAGGCCGCGCGCAGGTCGTTCTCCTGGACGAACGCGACGATGCGATCGGCGCTGTCGTGGCTGGTGCGCCCGGAGTTGGGGGCGTAGTCGAGCACGGAGTCCACGATGGCGCATTCGCGGCTCGCCGGGTCGGCGACCACGTAGCTCACCGTGAACGTCTCCTCGTCGAAGAAGGCGGTGACGTCGGGCTGGCTCATCACGGGATACTCCTCTGTCCGGATGGTCCGATGCGGGACCCATAGGAGAGCTATAGGTCCGTCCGGGGGATAAGTCAATAAATGGTTATATATATATAATTAAATGAGATATAAGGCGGCCGATGTCCGTTCGGTGTCGGGCTCCGGGCGGCAGATCTCGTGGCGCAGAACGGCGAT
>NZ_WNXE01000755.1:0-815 GCF_010993615.1 Arhodomonas sp. KWT
AGGAACAGCGTCCCCGGCGCGACCACGTGGCGGCGGTAGCGGAACTCGCTGGCGACCTCCACCTCGCAGGGGATGCCGGCGATGCTCTCGAACCAGTACCGCGCCACCAGCCCGGCATGGTAGCTCGTGCCGCAGGCGACGATCTGCACGCGCTCGACGTCGGCGAGCACCGGCCCGGCCTCCGGCCCCAGGGACTCGACCAGCAACCGCTCGGCGGTCAGTCGGCCCTCCAGGGTGTCGCCGATGGCGCGGGGCTGCTCGTGGATCTCCTTGGCCATGAAGTGGCGGTAGTTGCCGCGCTCCACGGCCTCCGCGGAGAGCTCGGAGGTGCGCACCGGGCGCTGGACCTGGCGGCCGTCGCGGTCGTAGACGGTTACCGCCTCACGGGTGAGCACGGCGACGTCGCCCTCCTCGAGGAAGATGAACTGCTGGGTGACGGGCAGCAGCGCGGCCACGTCCGAGGCGATGAAGTGCTCGCCGATGCCGACGCCGATCACCAGCGGGCTGCCCTGGCGCGCGGCGATCAGGCGGTCCGGCTCGTCGGCGTCGATCACGCCCAGGGCGTAGGCGCCGTCCAGGGTGCGCACGGCGGTGCGCACCGCGCCGAGGAGGTCCTCGCCGCGGGCGGTGGCGGCGTGCACGGCGTTGACCACCACCTCGGTATCCGTCTCCGAGCCGAACGTGTAGCCCTGCTCGGTCAGCGCCCGGCGCATGGACTCGTGGTTCTCGATGATGCCGTTGTGCACCAGGGCGATTCGGCCGCAGGAGGCGTGGGGATGGGCGTTGGCCTCGGTAGGCGCGCCGTGGGTGGCCCA
>NZ_WNXE01000756.1:0-815 GCF_010993615.1 Arhodomonas sp. KWT
GAGGACGCCACCACGGAAGGCCTCGACCTCTCCCTGTCGCTGCCGGAGACCGGCCGCCAGGCGGACGTCGCCGCGGCGCTGAACACCCTGCTGGACCGCACCGCCGCCCAGATCACCGACACCATGGGCAGCGCGCTGAGGCTCTCGGAGACCGCGCCGACCCTCGCCGATCTCGCCCGGACGGGCGAGAGTCAGAGCACGGCACTCTCGGACGCGGCCAACCACATCGCGGCGGCGAGCGAGGAGATGACCACCACCCTCGAGCAGGAGATCACCCCGAGCACCGAGGAGCTCGCGCGCTACGCCGGCCAGGTCACCGGCCTGGTCGACGCCAGCCACCGGCGCGGCGAGGCGATCGCACGGCACATGAGCGATCTCGACACCCGGCTGCAGGCCCTGGAGTCCCAGGTCGACGCGCTCCAGGCCCGGACCTCGGAGGTATCCGAGGTGGTGGGACTGATCAGCCGGATCGCCGGACAGACCAACATCCTCGCCCTCAACGCCGCCATCGAGGCTGCCCGGGCGGGCCAGTACGGCCAGGGGTTCGCGGTAGTCGCCGAGGAGGTACGTCAGCTCGCCCAGCAGACCGGCGAGGCCACCGGACGCGTCTCCGGCGTGATCGAGGGCCTGACCACCGGCATGGAGGAAACCGGGAGCGCGGCGGAATCCGTACGGGCGGGGCTGACCGAATCCCAGGCGGACGTCACCACGACCCTGGACGAGCTCGACTCGGCCCGCCAGGCGATGGCGGACCTCGATTCACGCAGCCAGCGGATATCCACGGCCATGCACCAGATGAACACCACCACCCAGGG
>NZ_WNXE01000757.1:0-815 GCF_010993615.1 Arhodomonas sp. KWT
TAGACGGGGTCGCGCCGGTGGGTGATGCGCTCGACGGTGAATACCGGGAAGTGCTCGACCTCGTTGTAGTAGCCGGTATGGTCGCCGAACGGGCCCTCGGGTGCGACATCGTCCGGGTAGATGTGGCCCTCGAGGAGGATCTCCGCGCTCGCCGGCACCTGCAGCTCCGAGCCCAGGCAGCCCACGAGTTCCGTGCGCCGGCCGCGGAGCAGCCCGGCGAAGGCGTACTCGGAGAGGGTGTCGGGGACCGGTGTCACCGCCGCGAGGATGGTCGCCGGGTCCGCGCCGAGGGCTACCGCCACCGGGAAGGGCTCCCCGGGGTGGGCCTGCTGCCAGTCGCGGAAGTCCAGCGCGCCGCCGCGGTGGGCGAGCCAGCGCATGATTACACGGTTGCGCCCGATGACCTGCTGGCGGTAGATCCCGAGATTCTGCCGGCTCTTCTCCGGCCCCCGGGTGGTGACCAGCGCCCAGGTGATCAGCGGGCCGGCGTCGCCGGGCCAGCAGGTCTGCACCGGGATGCGCGAGAGGTCCACGTCGTCGCCCTCGATCACCACCTCCTGGCAGGGCGCGCGGCGGACCTTCTTCGGCGCCATGTCCAGCACCTTTTTGTACACCGGCAGGCTCCGCCAGGCATCGCGCATGCCCTTGGGCGGATCAGGCTCCTTGAGGAAGGCGAGGAGCCGGCCGATCTCGCGCAGCGCCTCGGTGTCGTCCGCGCCCATGCCGAGGGCCACGCGACGGGGCGTTCCGAAGAGGTTGGCGAGCACCGGCATGTCGTGGCCGACCGGGTTCTCGAACAGCAGGGCGGGGCCGCC
>NZ_WNXE01000758.1:0-814 GCF_010993615.1 Arhodomonas sp. KWT
GTCGAGGCCTGGGCATCGACGCCGCGGGGCTGGTCGGATCTGCAGCGGATGCAGTACGTGGACCTCACCACCGCGCTGCCGGACAACCTCCTGGTCAAGGCGGACCGCATGCTCATGGCCAGCGGCGTCGAGGGCCGGCTGCCGTTCGTCGACCACCGCATCGTCGCCTTCGGGCTGTCGCTGCCCGACCGGCTCAAGGTCGCGGACGGCCAGGGCAAGCACTTTCTCAAGCGCTGGGCCGAGCGCCTGGTGCCGCGGGAGCTGCTGTACGCGCCCAAGCGCGGCTTCCACGTGCCCGTGCGCGGCTGGTTCGGTGACCACCTTGCCTGGCTGGAGCGCGTGCTGCCGGCCCATCCGGCGGTGCGCGAGTGGTTCCGCCCGGAGGGCGTGGCCTGGCTGCTGCGCCGGGATGCCGCCCGGGGCCGGCTCAGCGCGCCGGCCTTCGCCATCGTCCAGTTCGCGCTCTGGCACCGTATCGTGCTGGAGGGGGACGGCGCCGACCCGGGCAGCGACGCGGATCCCTTCCGGCTGCTGGAGGGCCGGGCATGAGCGGCGCGCCGCGGATCGCCGTGTTCCTGGCCTTCTCCGGCAAGGGCGGGGTGGAGCGCATGGTCGTGCGCCTGCTCGCCGGGCTGTTGGACCGGGGCTACGCGGTGGACCTGGTGGCGGTGCGCGCCGACCGGCTGCCCGGTCCGCTGCCGGCGGGGGTGCGGCTGGTGGACACCGGCCACCGCCACAGCCAGATGGCGGTGCTGGCGCTCGCGCGCTACCTGCGCCGGGAGCGCCCGGTGGCGCTGCTCGCCGCCAAGGACCG
>NZ_WNXE01000759.1:0-813 GCF_010993615.1 Arhodomonas sp. KWT
GCCTCGACCTCGCCTTCCGGCACCGCCTGGATCGCCCCGCGCAGGATCTCCGCGGTATAGGCGGAGGTGTTGAAGGTGAACGCGATGATCGCGCACCAGTAGGCCTGGCTGAGCACCGGCCAGAGCAGCGAATCCCGGACCCATGGCGACTGCCCGAGCCCGTAGTAGACCAGGAAGATCTGCACCAGCAGCGGCGTGCCGCGGAAGAAATAGATATACACCCACGGGAAGGCGCGCACGGAGGCAAAGCGTGAGCACCGTACGATCGCCATGGGCACCGCGATGGCGAGCCCCAGAACGCCGGAGACGAGCACGAGCTCGAGTGTCAGCCAGGCCCCGTGCAGAAGCTGCGGCAGGTTTTCCAGAATGACCGACCATCTCATGACGACAGCGTCCGCATTCCGTGGCTAGTGTGGCGTTCGAGCGTGTGTATCACCAGCGTCGCCACCGCCGTAAGGCCCAGGTAGATCAGTGCCGCGGCGAGGTAGAACGTGAACGGTTCCTTGGTGTAACCGACCGCCAGGGCCGTCTCGCGCATGAGGTCCTCGATCCCGATCACCGACACCAGCGCCGTGTCCTTGAGCAGTGACATGAATATATTGCCCACCGCCGGCAGGGCCACGCGCCAGACCTGGGGCAGGACGATGCGCCGGAATATACGGCGGCGTCCGAGCCCGAGGGCGAGCCCGGCCTCGACGTGGCCGCGGGGAATGGTGTGCAGCGCGCCGCGGAACACCTCGGTCAGGTAGGCACCGTAGTTGAAGGCGAGCGCGACCACGCCGGCCGCGAAGGCCGAGAGCTCGACATAGCCGT
>NZ_WNXE01000075.1:0-13327 GCF_010993615.1 Arhodomonas sp. KWT
CACCGGCGTGCCGCGCCCGGCGAGGGTGGCGCTCCACCAGCCGCCGGGGTAGCTCGGCACCGGGAAGGGCAGGGTCACGCGCTGGTCGAAGCCCGCCTCGGCGAGTGCGCCGTGGAGGTCGCGGATGAGGGTGTCGGCGTGGAACAGCGGCGACTCGCTCTGCTGCATTACCAGCCCGCCGTCGTCGAGGACGCGGTGCACCTCGCGCAGGAAAGGGGCGCCGAACAGGCCCTCGGCGAAGCCCACCGGATCCGTGCTGTCGATGATGACCACGTCGAATGAGTCCGCCGGCGTGTCGCGGACGTAGGCGACACCGTCGGTGAAGCGCAGCTCCGCGCGGGGATCGCCGTTGGCCTCGGTGAGCTCGGGGAAGAAGCGCTCGGAGGCCCGGGTCACGCCCTCGTCGATGTCCACCAGCACCGCGCGCTCCACGCCGGGGTGGCGCAGGACCTCGCGCAGGGTGCCGCAGTCGCCGCCGCCGACGATCAGCACCCGCCGGGGATCGGTGTGGGTGAACAGCGCCGGGTGGGCCATCATCTCGTGGTAGAGGAAGTTGTCCCGCGTCGTCAGCATCACGCAGCCGTCCAGGGTGAGGACGTTGCCCCAGTGGCTCGTCTCGAAGACCTGGATGTGCTGATAGCGGGTACGCTCATCGAGGAGCTTGCGGTGCACTCGCAGCGAGAAGGCGACACCCTCGCTCTCGAATGCTTCGGAGAACCATTGATCGTCGAGGCTCATGGGCGGCTCCCGGTGGATGGTCGGCGGGAGTTTACTAGTACCGACACGGAGCAGCCATTCCCCCAGGCTGCGCACGGTGTCCGCGGCCTCTGCCGCGTATCCCGTACCCGCCTGCGCCACAGTATTTACCTAATCAAATACAGTGTTGACACTATATTTGATAGCGAATAGCGTGAGCCCACCCAAGGCAAGCAGCGCGCAGAGGGGGAGAGTCGCCATGAAGGTCTTGGTCACCGCCAAGCGCGTCGTCGACCACAACGTCCGCGTGCGTGTCCGCCCCGATGGTTCCGGGGTCGATACCGCCAGCGTGAAGATGTCCATGAACCCCTTCGACGAGATCGCCGTCGAGGCCGCGGTGCGGCTGCGCGAGGCCGGGCAGGCGGACGAGGTCGTGGTGGTCAGCATCGGCGAAAAAGCCGTCACCGACGTGATCCGCACCGCGCTCGCCCTGGGCGCCGATCGCGGCATCCACGTGGACACGGACGCCGAGCTCCAGCCGCCGGCGGTCAGCCGCGCCCTCGCCGAGCTGGCCGTGCGGGAGACGCCGGACCTTATCCTCATGGGCAAGCAGGCCATCGACGACGACTCCAACCAGACCGCGCAGATGTTGGCGGGCCGGCTCGGCTGGGGCCAGGGCACCTTTGCCTGTGGCATCGAGCCGGCGGATGGCGAGGTCATCGTCGCGCGAGAGGTGGACGGCGGCACGCGCCGGGTCGCGCTCCGGCTGCCCGCGGTGGTGACCGCCGACCTGCGGCTCAATGAGCCCCGCTACGTAAAGCTCCCCGACATCATGAAGGCCAAGCGCAAGCCCCTGGAGGCCATGTCCCTCGCCGACCTGGGTGTGGCCGGGGACGCCGGGCTCACGCTGCTTGGCGTCAGCGAGCCGCCGGGGCGCGAGCCCGGCGTGCGCGTCGCCGACGCTGCCGAGCTGGCTGCACGGCTCCGTGACGAGGCACAGGTGATCTGACCATGAGTATCCTCCTGATCGCAGAGCACGACGGACGCACCCTCGGCGAGGCGAGCCGGCGCGCGGCCTCCGCCGCCCGGCAGCTCGGCGAGGGCTACGACGTCCTGGTCATCGGCGGTCCCGGCTGTGTCGGTGTCGCCGACGCCGCGGCGGGGCTGGACGGTGCTGTCCAGGTCCTCCTCTGTGAGGACGACGCCTATGCTGACGACCTCGCCGAGCCCGTGGCGGAGCGTATCGCCACGCTGGTGCGCGACGGCGGCTACGACGGCGTCGTCGCTGCGGGCACGAGTACCGGCAAGGACGTGATGCCCCGGGTGGCCGGGCTGCTGGACGTGGCGATGGTCTCCGATGCCGTCGCGGTGGAGAACGGGCGTACCTTTATCCGCCCCATCTATGCCGGCAATGCCCTGGCACGGGTGCGTTGCGAAGACGTCGTGCGTGTGGTCACGGTGCGCACCAGCGCCTTCGACTCCGTGGCGGAGGCGGATACCGCAGCTCCCTGCGAGCGCCTGTCCGCCGGGGATCACCCGCCGTTGTCACGTTTCGTCGACGAGTCGCTGAGTGCCGGCGACGGGCCGGATCTCGCTAACGCCAGGGTGGTGATCTCCGGCGGGCGTGGCCTCGGCGGCGCCGAGGCCTTCGACATGCTTCGCGAGCTCGCCGCCGAGCTCGGTGCGGCGGTGGGCGCTTCCCGCGCTGCCGTGGACGCCGGTTATATCGCCAACGACTGCCAAGTGGGACAGACCGGCAAGATCGTAGCCCCGGAGCTTTATCTCGCGGTCGGTATCTCCGGGGCCATCCAGCACCTCGCCGGCATGAAGGACAGTCGGGTGATCGCCGCGATCAACCGTGACGAGGAGGCCCCCATCTTCCAGGTTGCCGACTACGCCCTGGTCGGCGATCTGTTCGAGGCCGTGCCGCAGTTGCTCGACGCCCTGCGTACGCGCCAGTGACCCGCCAGCCCGGACAGCGAGACAATCATGACTGCCTACTTTGCCCCCGTGCGCGAACTGCGCTTCGTCATCGAAGAGCTCATCGGACTGGACCGGGTGGCTGCCCTGCCGGGCCTGGAGGAGGCCACGCCGGACGTCGTCGAGGCCGTGCTTGAGGAGGCGGCGCGTCTCGCCGGCGAGGTCTGGTCACCGCTCAACCGCAGCGGTGACGAAGCGGGTTGCCGGCTTGACGAGACCGGCGTGCACGCCCCGGCGGGATTCCGCGAGGCCTACCAGGCCTTCGTCGAAGGAGGCTGGAACGGCATTGCCGCCGATCCCGACTGGGGTGGGCAGGGCCTGCCGGAGCTGCTCGCCTGCGCCACCCAGGAAGTGTGGAATAGCGCGAACATGGCGCTGGCGCTGTGTCCGCTGCTCACTGCCGGGGCCGTGCTGGCGCTGGAGCGCCACGGCAGTGACAGCCTCAAGCAGCGATTTCTCGCGCCGCTGGTCAGCGGCGAGTGGCCGGGCACGATGAATCTGACCGAGCCCCAGGCCGGTTCGGACCTCTCCGCGATCAACACGCGCGCCGTGCCGGAGGGCGATCACTACCGGATCACCGGACAGAAGCTGTTCATCACCTGGGGCGATCACGACATGACGGAGAACATCGTCCATCTCGTGCTCGCCCGCACCCCGGACGCCGAAGCGGGCAACCGCGGCATCTCCATGTTCCTGGTGCCCCACCGCTTCGTCGACGACGCCGGCCGGCCCGGCGAGCGCAACGACGTGCGCTGCGTGGCGCTGGAGCACAAGCTCGGCATCCATGCCAGCCCCACCTGCCTGCTCAGCTTCGGCGACGACGGCGGGGCGGTGGGCTACCTGGTCGGCGAGCCCGGGCGCGGTCTCCACCAGATGTTCACGATGATGAACGAGGCCCGCCACAAGGTCGGCGTCCAGGCAGTTGGCGTGTGCGAGCGCGCCTATCAACAGGCCAGGGACTATGCCCGGGAGCGGGTGCAGGGGCGTCGCCCCGGCGGCAGCAGGCCGGCCGCCATCATCCACCACCCGGACGTGCGGCGGATGCTCATGACCATGCGTGCCGGCACCGAGGCGATGCGGGCGCTGGGTATGCTTGCCGCTGCGGAAATGGACGTCGCCCGGCGTGCGCCGGACAACGGTGACGCCGCCGCGGCGGAGCGCCGGGTGGCGCTGCTCACGCCCCTGATCAAGGGCACCGCGACGGAACTCGGCCACGAGCTGACCTCGCTGGGTGTGCAGGTGCACGGCGGCATGGGCTACGTCGAGGAGACCGGGGCCGCGCAATACCTGCGTGACGCCCGTATCACCACCATCTACGAGGGGACCACCGGTATCCAGGCCCAGGACTTCACCCTGCGCCGGGTCCTTCGCGACGGTGGCGAGACCCTGTCGGCGGTGCTCGACGAGGCCGAGGCGGATGCGGCGGCGCTGGCGGAGCGTGATGCCCTGGCGGTCGAGGGCAAGGCCCTGCGGGCCGCGCTGGACGGCCTGCGGCGGAGTACCGTGCACCTCCTGGAGCACGGTGGCGAGGCGGCCCTGGCCGGCGCCACCCCCTATCTCATGCAGGCGGGGTTCGTGCTCGGTGGCTGGCAGATGGGCCGGGCGGCGGTGCTCGCCGACCGGGCCCTGGAGGCCGGCACCGCCGAGCATCCCTTCTACGAGGCCAAGCGTGCCACGGCGGCGTTCTACATGCGTCACTTCCTGCCGCGGGCGGATGCGCTCGGTCATGGTGTGACCGATGATGACGGGGCCACGCTGTCCCTGGCTGAGGAGCAGTTCTGAGGAAAAGGGGCATGGAACGCGAGAGCATGGACTACGACGTGGTGATCGTCGGTGGCGGCCCCTCGGGGCTGGCGGCGTCGATCCGGTTGATGCAGCAGGCCACGGCGGCTGCGCAGGAGCTGTCGGTATGCGTGCTGGAGAAGGGCAGCGAGATCGGCGCCCACATCCTCTCCGGAGCGGTGCTTGACCCGCGCGCGCTCGACGAGCTGCTTCCGGACTGGCGCGATCGCGGCGCGCCGCTGCACACCACGGTCGCCGAGGACCGCTTCCTGCTGCTCGGCGAGCGAAGTGCCCGGCGGCTGCCCACGCCGCCGCAGATGGCCAACGAGGGCAACTATATCATCAGCCTCGGCAATCTCTGCCGCTGGCTCGCCGAGCAGGCCGAAGCGTTCGGCGTTGAGATCTACCCGGGCTTCGCCGCCGCCGAGGTGCTCTACCACGACGACGGCTCGGTCAAGGGCGTGGCCACCGGTGACATGGGGCTGAACCCGGACGGCACGCCGGGGGCGAACCACGAGCCGGGCGTGGAGCTGCATGCCCGCCAGACGCTGTTCGCCGAGGGCTGCCGCGGCTCGCTCACCAAGCGCCTCTTCGAGCGCTTCGACCTGCGTGCCGGGGCCGATCCACAGACCTACGGGCTCGGGATCAAGGAGCTCTGGGAGGTGGATCCGGCGCAGCACCAGCCGGGACTGGTCATCCACACCGTGGGCTGGCCGATGGACCCGAAAACCTACGGGGGGAGCTTTCTCTACCACCTCGAGGACAACCAGGTCGCGGTGGGCTTCGTGGTGGGGCTCGACTACGACAACCCCTATCTCTCGCCGTTCGAGGAGATGCAGCGGTTCAAGACCCACCCGGCGATCCGTCCCACCTTCGAGGGCGGGCGACGCATCAGCTACGGCGCACGTGCGATCAGCGAGGGCGGCTACCAGTCCATCCCGCGGCTGACCTTCCCGGGCGGGGCGCTCATCGGTGACACCGCGGGCTTTCTCAACACCCCCCGGATCAAGGGCAGTCACACCGCCATGAAGTCCGGCATGACCGCCGCGGAGGCGGTCTTCGAGGCGCTCACCGGCGAGGCGGCGGAGGCCGGTGCCGAAGTCAGCGCCTATCCCGAGCAGCTGCGCCGGAGCTGGCTGTGGGACGAGCTCTACCGCGCGCGCAACATCCGCCCCGCCTTCCGCTGGGGGCTGTGGCCGGCTATCGCCTACTCCGCCATCGACACGTACCTCTTCCGGGGGAAGGCACCGTGGACGTTCCACCACCACGCCGACCACGAGCAGCTCAAACCGAAGGACGAGGCCACGCCCATCGACTATCCCAAGCCAGACGGGGTGATCACCTTCGACCGCCTCTCCTCGGTGTTCATCTCCAACACCAACCACGAGGAGAGCCAGCCCTGCCATCTCACGCTGCGAGAAGGAGGGGTGCCTGTGCGCGTGAACCTCGAGCGCTACGCCGGCCCGGAGGCGCGCTACTGCCCGGCTGGGGTGTACGAGTTCGTCGACGACGACTCGGGCAATTCGATCCTGCAGATCAACGCGCAGAACTGCGTGCATTGCAAGACCTGCGACATCAAGGACCCCACCCAGAACATCGACTGGGTCGTCCCCGAAGGTGGCGGTGGACCCAATTACCCCAACATGTAGGGCTGGCCGGGTTTTCGAAGACACGAGCGGTACATTTCTGGAGGCGATATGCAGGAAGTAGTCGTTGTCGACGGTGTCCGCACCCCGATCGGCAGTTATGGCGGCGCGCTCAAAGACGTTCCCCTCGGCGAACTCGCCGCCTCGGTGGTGCACGAGGCAGTCGTCCGTGCCGGAGTGTCGCCGGAGGCGGTGGGGCATACCGTCTTCGGCAATGTCATTCACACCGAGCCGCGGGATATGTACCTCGCCCGGGTCGCCTCCGTGAACGGCGGCCTGCCCGTCTCCACCCCGGCTCTCACCCTCAACCGGCTGTGCGGCAGCGGCCTGCAGGCCATCCTCACCGCCGCCGACTACATCCGCACCGGCGAGGCGGATTGCACCGTCGCCGGCGGTGGCGACGCCATGAGCCGTGCACCGTACTGGCTGCCCGCCGGCCGCTGGGGCCAGCGCATGGGCGACGGGCAGATGCTCGATGCCATGGTCGGCGCGCTCACCGACCCGTTCGACGAGTGTCACATGGGTATCACCGCGGAAAACGTTGCCGAGAAGTGGGGAATCCCCCGCGAGGACCAGGACGCCCTCGCCGCGGAGAGCCACCGCCGGGCGAGCGCGGCCATCGACGCCGGCCATTTCCGCGAGCAGATCCTTCCGGTGGAGATCCGCGGGCGCAGGGGCACGGTCACCGTGGACACCGACGAGGGGCCCCGCCGGGACGTTGACGTCGAGCGCATGGCCGCGATGAAGCCCGTGTTCAAGCGCGACGGCGGTACCGTCACCGCCGGCAACGCCTCCACGCTCAACGACAGCGCCGCCGCGGTGGTACTCGCTTCCCGCGAGGCTGCCGAGCGCCAGGGCCTGAATCCGCGGGCGCGGCTGGTTGCCGGCACGGTCGCCGCAGTGGAGCCGCGGTACATGGGCATCGGTCCGGTCCCCGCCGTGCGCCAGCTGCTCGAGCGCGCCGGCGTGGCCACCGGCGATGTGGACACCTGGGAGATCAACGAGGCCTTCGCCGCCCAGGCGCTGGCGGTGGTGCGAGACCTCGAACTGGACTCGGCGCGGGTGAACCCCAACGGCAGCGGTATTTCCCTCGGCCACCCCATCGGTGCCACCGGGACCATCCTCACCGTCAAGGCGATCCACGAGCTGGAGCGCATCGGCGGGCGCTACGCGGTGGTGACCATGTGCATCGGCGGCGGTCAGGGCATCGCTGCGCTGTTCGAGCGTTTGCGATCGGATTAGTACGAATCACAGTCGTGGCTACATAACCGGGAGGTGGTGCGGCAGCCATTTTCGCATAGGAGGAGAGCAGCCCGCGGCGCCGCTGCGTATGGGCTGAGAATCAGACGCTAAACCGGGAGCTTGCAATGGAACAAGCCAGCGTGAATATCTTCGATCAGGGCCTGCCGGCGTGCGGGGCGAACTACGTGCCGCTGTCGCCGCTGACGTTCATCGAGCGTAACGCCGTCGTCTATCCCGATTACACCGCGGTGGTTTACGGTGCTACCCGCCGCAACTGGGCCCAGACCTACGAGCGTTGCTGCCGGCTCGCCTCGGCGCTGAGCCAGCGGGCCGTCGGCCGCGGCGACACTGTCGCGGTGATGCTGCCCAATATCCCGTCGATGCTCGAGGCGCACTTCGGCGTGCCCTTCACCGGCGGTGTACTCAATGCACTGAACACCCGACTGGACGCCGATTCCATCGCCTACATGCTGCGCCACGGCGAGGCCCGGGTGCTGATTGCCGATACCGAGTACGCCGACGTCGTCGAGCAGGCCCTGGCACAGCTCGACGAGCCGCCGGTGCTGGTGGAGGTCGCCGATCCGGAGGGCCCTGGCGGGCGCCGCCTGGGCGGTACGGATTACGAGGCCTTCCTGGAGGCGGGGGACCCGGCGTTCGCCTACCGCCTGCCGGAGGCCGAGTGGGACGCCATCTCGCTCAACTATACCTCGGGCACCACCGGCAATCCCAAGGGCGTGGTCTACCACCACCGCGGCGCCTACCTGAATGCCCTGGGCAATATGTGCGTGTGGGCCATGCCGCACCACCCCGTCTACCTGTGGACCCTGCCGATGTTCCACTGCAACGGCTGGTGCTTCCCGTGGACGGTGACCGCCGCGGCGGGCACCCACGTGTGCCTGCGCAAGGTCGACCCGGCGGTGATCATGGCACTGATCGACGAGGAAGGCATCACCCATTTCTGCGGTGCCCCCATCGTGCTCAACGGCCTGGTGAACATGCCCGAGTCGCAGCGCCGCACGTTCGGCCATACCGTGCGGGCGATGACCGCGGGCGCCGCGCCGCCGGCGGCGACCCTGGCGGGGGTGGAGTCCCTGGGCATCGAGGTCACCCATGTCTATGGCCTCACCGAGACCTACGGCCCGGTGACCGTGTGCGGCTGGCGCGACGAGTGGGACGAGCTGCCGCTGGACGAGCGCGCGCGGATCAAGTCCCGCCAGGGCGTGCGCTACCACGTCCTCGAGGGTCTGCGCGTGATCGACCAGCAGACCGGCGCGCCGGTCCCGAAGGATGGCCAGACGCTGGGCGAGGTCGTGATGCGCGGTAACAACATCATGAAGGGCTATCTCAAGAACGAGGCGGCCACCCGTGAGGCGTTCGCGGACGGCTGGTATCACACCGGCGACCTGGCGGTGTGGCACCCGGACGGCTACATCGACCTGAAGGACCGGCTCAAGGACATCATCATCTCCGGGGGGGAGAACATCTCGACCATCGAGCTCGAGGATGTCCTGTTCCGCCACCCGGCGGTCGCCGAGGCGGCGGTGGTGGCGAAACCCGACGAAAAGTGGGGCGAGACCCCGTGCGCGTACGTGACCCTGAAGCCGGGGCACGAGGAGGTCACGGAGGCGGATATCATCGAGCACTGCCGTGCCCACCTCGCGCGGTTCAAGGTTCCCAGGCACGTGGTGTTCTCGGAGCTGCCGAAGACCGCCACGGGCAAGGTCCAGAAATACGTCCTACGGGGAATGGCAGAGGAGGATGCCGATGACTGACACGCCGCAGCGCATCGCCGTCGTGGGGGCGGGCACCATGGGCCGGGGCATCGCCCAGACCGCCCTGGTCGCGGATCGCGAGGTCGTGATCTGCGATGTCTCCGAGACCGCACTGGAGCAGGCCCGCGAGGCCATCGGCGGCGGCCTGCGCCGCCTCGTCGACAAGGGCCGGCTGGAGGCTGACGCCGCCGAGGCCGCGCTCGCGCGACTCAGCGTCACCACCCGCATGGCGGACCTGGCCGATGCAACGGTGATTGTCGAGGCGGCGCCGGAGTCCCCGGAGCTCAAGGAGGGCATCTTCCGCGAGCTCGACACCGTGGCACCGGAGGCGATCCTGGCCTCCAATACCTCCTCGCTGTCGCTCACGCGGCTGGCGGAGGTGACCGGCCGCCCGGAGCGGGTCGTGGGGATGCACTTCTTCAACCCGGTGCCGGTGATGCCGCTGGTGGAGGTGATCCGCGCCCGGCAGACCGCGGACCACGTCGTCGAGACGGTGGAGGCGCTGGCCCGGGACCTGGGCAAGACCCCGGTGCGAATCGGCGACAGCCCCGGCTTTGCCGTCAACCGCATCCTCATCCCGATGATCAACGAAGCCGCGTTCGTGGTCGAGGAGGGCGTGGCCACCGCGGAGGCGGTGGACGAGGCCATGCGCCTGGGGGCCAATCACCCCATCGGTCCGCTGGCGCTGGCGGACATGATCGGCGTCGATGTGGTGGTGGCCATCATGGAGGTCCTCCAGCAGGGCCTGGACGAGGCCAAGTACCGGCCCTGCCCGCTGCTGCGCCGGTTGATGGATGAGGGGCATCTCGGCCGCAAAACCGGCCGGGGCTTCTGCGAGTATCCCGCCGAGGGCGGCTGACCGCCGCGCTCAGCCGGAGGCGTCGTCCCCGGCCGGGCTGTCCAGCGGCGGGAGGATCTCCAGCCGCTCGGCCATCCTCACCCAATGCGCCAGGTCGCGGGCCTGCATCGCTTTCATGGCACGCAATCGGTAGATCTCGGCGGTCTTGGCGCTGACGCCCAGCGCCTCGCCGATCTGCCGGTTGGTGCACCCGAGCGCGGCCAGGCGCAGGATGTCGCGCTCCTTCGGCCGCAGGGCGTCGAAACGCGCCCGCAGTGCGGCTGCGTAGTCGTGCCGGGCGCGCCGCCGGCGGGTGTGTTCCAGCGCCTGCTGGACGCTGTCGATGAGCTGCTGGTCGTTGAACGGTTTCTCGATGAAGTCGAACGCCCCGTGCTTTAGGGCGTGCACGGCCATGGGCACGTCGCCGTGGCCTGTGACGATGAGCACCGCCGCGTCGACACCGAGCGCGTTGAGCCGTTCCTGGACCTGGATGCCGCTCATTCCGGGCATGCGCACGTCGAGCAGGATGCAGCCGATCTCCGGGCCGAGCTCGGCGAGCAGGGATTCCCCGTCCGGGTAGACGGTGACCGGCAGGTGCACGGAGCTCAGCAGCCAACGCAGGGAATCGCGGAAGTCCGGGTCGTCGTCGACCACGGCCACGGTGAGGGCGCGCTCATCCGTCATTCGTGGCGTCTCCGTTGCAACGGCGATCGCGGCGGCAGAGTGTACCCACGAAGCGGCAGCCACCGTCCGCCGGGGCTGGGGCCAGGCGTAGCTCGCCGCCGAGAGCCTCCATGATCGAGGCGCTGATCGACAGGCCCATTCCCAGGCCTTCGCGCTTGGTAGTGAAGAAGGTCTCGAAGATGCGTCCGTCCAGCCCGGGGCTAATGCCGGGGCCGTGGTCGCGTACGGCGAACGCCACGCTCGTCGTGTCCTCGCCCCAGGCGGCTATTTCCACCAGGCGTCGCTCCGGGACCATCTCCGCGCAGGCTTCCACCGCGTTCATGATCAGGTTCACGATCACCTGCTCCACCTGAACCGGGTCAGCGTCGGCGGCGGGGAGGTCCGCCGCCGTGTCCAGTCGCAGGGTGACGCCCGCGGCCTCGGCACGCCATTCGCAGTGCGCCCGGGCCCGGTCCAGGACGGCGGCGAGGTCCATGGACGTCCGCCGCACGTGGCCCCGGCGCACGGAGGCGCGGATGCGCTTGAGGATCTCGTTCATGCGCTGGACCTGGCTCTGAAGCTTCTGTAGCGGTGCCGCCAGTTCGCCGCACGGGCGGTCGGGTGCGGCGCGGATGACATTTAGCATGCCGCTGGCATAGTTAGACGTCGTCGCCAGCGGCTGATTGAGTTCGTGGGCGACCTGCGAGGCCAACTCCCCGGTCGCCGCTAGGCGATTGGCGTGGGCGATCTCCTGTTGGTGTTTCTGTGCCTGCGCCTCCGCGTTCTTGCGCTCGCGGATGTCCCGGTTGAGCAGTGTCATCCTTCCGGCGGGGCCGTCCGGGTCGTCGTCGGTCAGGGCCACGGTGAGCACCGGCACTGCCTCCCCGCCGGGGCCCTGCATCTCCAGCTCGCCTTGCCAGCTGCCCTGGGCGCCGAGCGCCGGGCGCACCTCCTCGCGCAGGCGCCGCAGCGAGCCCGGTCGGTAGAGCCCTTCCAGCGGTGCGCCCGCGTCCGTGGCAGCCGTGCCGAAGCGTCCGCGCGCCGCGCGGTTGGCCGAGCCGAGGCGCTCGCCGAGCTCCACGAAGAGCACATAGTCCGTGGTGGACTCCACCGCTCGGGCGAGCCGTTCCCGCTCCCGCTCGGTGGCTACACGCCGGGAGACGTCCCGGGAGACGCAGAGGATGTCGATGAGCTCGCCGGTGCCGCCGTCGCGGTGGGTGACGCTGGTGGTCTCGAACCAGACATAATGTCCGGCCTTGTGGCGGATGCGGTAGAGGTGCAGATAGAAACCGTGGTCATGGAATATCCGTGGATCCTTGTCGAACACGGCGCGACGGTCGTCCGGGTGGAACAGGTCGTAGGCGGAGATGCCGATCACCTCCTCCGGCGTATAGCCGAGGAGCTTGCGGATGGCCGGCGATGCGAACAGGAAGCGCCCGTCTCTTCCGTGGCGAGAGATAACATCGGTGGAGTGATCCACCAACAGCCGGTAGCGGATGTGGTCGTCGTCGCCGGGGGCGCCGTCGCCCGGCGCCACTTCGTCGCCGTACCACAAGGTGTGGCCGTCGCGCTCCAGGGGTTGGCAGGACCAGGTCAGGGTCAGGCCTTCCACGGGGTGGGCGGCGTCGCGCACGCAGCCGCCGGTGGCGAGGGCCTCGCGGTGAAGTGAGGTGCGCGTGGGGGGCAATAGCCCGCTGGCGTCCAGGCCTGTGCGCGCAATCAGCCGTTGCGCGGTCCGATTGACGAAGCACGGTGTGCCGTTGGCATCCAGTTCCACCACCGGCACTGGCGCATCGTTGAGTACGGATTGGGCCGCTGTCCTCGCGCCAGGCGGTCTATGGCCGGTCGGGGGCGGCGCAGAAACGCGTGTACCTGTCATTGCGCGAGAAGGTCATGCTGCGGTCGCGTTGGCGTTCGATCGTCAATGATACCATCCGCGCCACCTCGCACTTCTCCAATTTCCTGGCCGTGCCGCATCAGCGTCTGTCTCGGCCGCACTTGCGGGGTACCCGCGCTGTCGCCCCGATGTCTCGTACCACGAGATCCGGCATTTCTTCGCCCCGCAGGAGCACGGCGTCGACGAAGCGCCGCACGGCGGCACGGTCGGGGAGTTGGAACCACCGCCCACGGGGATACTGGGCGACGATGGGGCCGCGGTTGCAGGGGATTAGGCAGCTCGTCTCGGAGACGATACACCGTTGCCACAGCTCGGCCGCCCGCAACGCGTCGGTGAACTCCGCGCGCAGCGAGGGCGCGTCGCGAAAATGGCAGCGCGGTCCGGTGCATACCAGCAGGTGATGCTCGAAGGCGGGCACGTGATCTCACCCGGGCTTGCCGAGCGACGGTGGAACCGTCTTTACGGACTTGGCCGTGTGTGCGGAATCTACGGCCTGGCGCCGCACTGTCGCCAGCGTCGCCTCCTCAGCACACTGGTCCTCGCCGAGGGTGACCGTGACGTTCGACGGGGCCCGTGTCTGTCGCCAGTGTGCCAGCGCCCCGGGTAGCCAGGCGGCGATGCTATCGGAGAATGGCAGTCCGACGGGCTGGACGTGCAGGTGACGCGCCCCCGCTGCGGCCATGGTGTCCAGGGCCGCGGGCAGGAATGATTTTCATCTGTTTGTACGCAACCGACCCGGCGTATCCGGGACGTTGCCGGATGCCTGCGTGGATGCCTTTCGATGCGGCACCGGCGACGGCGGTGCCGTGCC
>NZ_WNXE01000760.1:0-810 GCF_010993615.1 Arhodomonas sp. KWT
ATGGCCATCAGGTTCCAGCCGCCCTCGGAGCGGGAGTTCATGTGCAGGAAGTACACCATGTGCACGACGATCTGCACCGCGCCCAGGCCGAGCACCAGTAGCGTGGTGACCGCTGCGCTGTCGAGCACGTCGCCCATGACCAGCCAGAACGGGATCACCGTGAGGATCGCGGCCAGCACGAAGCCGGTCAGGTAGCCCCTGAGCGTGCCGTGCTCCGGCTCGGGCGTGCCCTCGTGGCTGTGCAGGTAACGGGGATCGGACTGATAGCCCTGATCTTCGGGTGCGCCGCTCATCGCAGAACCCCCACGAGGTAGACGAAACTGAAGACACCGACCCAGACCAGGTCCAGGAAGTGCCAGAACATGCTCAGGCAGGACAGCCGCCGCTCGTTCTCCGCGGTCAGGCCGTACCGGCCGACCTGGATCATCAGCGTTGCCAGCCAGATGATGCCGGAGGTGACGTGCAGGCCGTGGGTCGCCACCAGGGCGAAGAACGAGGAGAGGAACGCGCTGCGCCACGGGCCGGCGCCCTCGGCGATCATGTGCGCGAACTCGTTGACCTCGAAGCCGACGAAGGCCACGGCAAACAGCCCGGCGACGGCGAGCCAGGCGAGGGTGCGGGTGCGCCGGCGCTGGGCCATCTCGAGCATGGCGAAACCATAGGTGATCGAGGAGAACAGCAGGATCGCCGTGTTCAGCGCGAGCCCGTGGAGGTCGAAGACCTCCCCGGGGGTCGGGCCGCCGGCGTAGCTCCCGCCGTATACCGCGTAGCAGGCGAACAGCACCGCGAAGATCAGGCAGTCGCTCATCA
>NZ_WNXE01000761.1:0-809 GCF_010993615.1 Arhodomonas sp. KWT
GGCACGCCGGAGGTGACGCCGTGGCCGCCGTGCATCTGCACCGCCGCGTCGATCACCCGCTGGGCGTGCTCGGTGGCGTGGAGCTTGGCCATCGAGGCCTCGCGGGTGACCCGCTCGGCGTGGCAGTCCTTCGCCCAGGCGGCGCGGTAGACCAGCAGCGCGCTGGCGTCGACGTCCAGCGCCATGTCCGCGAGCTTCGCCTGGGTGAGCTGCATGTCGGCGAGCGGTGCGCCGAAGAGCTCGCGGCGGGTGGTGTGGCCAAGGGCCTCGTCCAGCGCGCGCCGGGCGAAGCCGAGGGCCGCCGCGCCCACCGTGGACCGGAACACGTCCAGAGTGGCCATGGCGATGCGGAAGCCCTTGCCGGGCTCGCCGATCCGGTTCGCGGCGGGGATGCGGCAGCCCTCGAAGCGCAGGGTGCCGAGCGGGTGCGGCGCCATCAGCTCGATACGCCCGGGCACCGAGAAGCCCGGGGTACCGGCGGGCACGACGAACGCCGAGAGGCCCTTCGCACCGGGACCCTCGCCGGTGCGGGCGAACACCGTGTAGACGTCGGCGATGCCGCCGTTGGATATCCACGTCTTGGTGCCGTCGAGCACGTACTCGTCGCCCTCGCGCCGGGCCGTGGTGGCGAGGGCGCTGACGTCCGATCCCGCCTCCGGCTCGGAGAGGGCGAACGCGGCGACGGCCTCGCCGGCGCGCACCGGCGGCAGCCAGCGCCCGCGCTGCTCCGGGGTGCCGAACAGCGAGATGGGACCGGTGCCGAGCCCCTGCATGGCGAAGGCGAAGTCGGCGAGCCCGTCGTGCCGCGC
>NZ_WNXE01000762.1:0-805 GCF_010993615.1 Arhodomonas sp. KWT
TAGAGTCCCGTGAGCCAGAGCAGGGTGAGCAGGGCGAGGCGGCGGGACAGGGGCGGATTGTTCTTCTCGTCGGACATTGGGCCAGTGTAGGGGAGCGCCGTATCACCCGATAGTGCCGCGGCGGTGGTGAGCGTGCCCGGAAACGTTACGCGGCCGAGTGCGTCATCGGGCCTGGACCACCGTCTGTCGACGGGTGTCGGGCGGCTGCGACAGTCCCGCCGGCAGGGCCTGTGGCGACGCCGGTCGCGCCGTGGTGATGCGGCTATTGATCGCCCCGGGGCTGCACGATATAAAGGCGGGCAATAAGACACCGGCAGGCGTCCCCGTGACATGGTGCGCCACGCCGTCCGGCCCCTGGACGAGACCGGCACGCGCGATGGCGCGGCCGCGGCTCGCCGAAACGGGCGCGGGTCCGGGGTGTCAGCGGGCGGCAGCGGTTTCCGGGCCGCGCCCCGCGGCACCGGCGGGCCTGTCGCCCGGGGCGTCGGACGGCGTGGCGCATGGCGTTCCGGGGTCGGGCACACGTTCTCTCGGGGAGATGCATGACCTCACAGGCGAGTACCGCGGCGGGCGAGCCGGCATTCGAACTCAAGGGCCGGATGCTGACGTTGACCATCCTGCGTCTGCTGGACGCGGATCTGGAGCACTTCCTTGCGGACCTGGAGGCGCGCATCGCCGAGGCCCCGGCCTTCTTCGACGGCATGCCGGTCATCCTCGATCTCACCCCGGTGGCGGCCAGCGGCATCGACGACATCTGGCTGAGCGAGCTCGCCCATCACCTCTGGCAGAGCGGGCTGGCCCCGGT
>NZ_WNXE01000763.1:0-802 GCF_010993615.1 Arhodomonas sp. KWT
GTTAAATAAAATAGAACGGTATGCAGCAGCTCAACTATCACCACCTGCGCTATTTCTGGGCGGTGGCACACGAGGGCAGCGTCGCGGCGGCCGCGTCGCGGCTCCATGTGTCGCAGTCGGCGCTGTCGGTGCAGATCCGACGGCTGGAGGAACAGCTCGGTCACGCCCTGTTCGAACGTGCGGGCAGGCGGCTCCAGCTGACGGAGGCCGGGCGCATCGCGCTCGACTACGCGGACACCGTCTTCGCGGCGGGTGCCGAGCTCGTGAGCACGCTGCGGGGTGGCGCCGGGACCCGCCGGCGTATCCTGCGGGTCGGCGCGCTGACGACGCTGTCACGCAACTTCCAGCTGGAGCTGCTCCGCCCGCTCATCCACCGGGACGACATCGAGCTCGTGATCCGCTCGGCGGGGCGCGACGAGCTGCTTGCCGGGCTGCAGACGCACGCCCTCGACCTGGTCCTGTCCAACGAGCCCGTGCCCCGCGATGCAGGGTCGGACTGGTACAGCCAGCTGGTGGACAGCCAGCCCATCAGCATCGTCGGTCCCGCCGCTTCGGGGACGGCGCAGCTGCGTTTCCCGGACGATCTGGACGGCCTGCCGCTGGTACTGCCGAGCCTCGAGAGCGGGGTCCGGGCAAGCTTCGACCGGCTGCTGGAGTTCGCGGGCGTGCGGCCCGTGGTGCTCGCCGAGGTGGACGACATGGCCATGCTGCGCCTGGTCGCCCGTGAGGGCACCGGCTATGCGCTGGTCCCGCCGGTGGTGATACGTGACGAGCTGAATTCGGGCAGGCTGGTCGAGCGTTG
>NZ_WNXE01000764.1:0-802 GCF_010993615.1 Arhodomonas sp. KWT
CGGGCCCGGCGGCCGGGCCTGGCGCTGCGCACGCTCCTTGCCGAGCGCCTGACGCGCCGGGTGGCGCGACGCTGGTGTGAGCTGTGGTGCCCGGACCGGCCGCTGGGGGAGCTTGGCGATGCGGACATCGATGCGGTCGTCCGGGCCTGCCAGCCCTGGACGGTCTGGCCCGAGGGCACGGAGGGCTACCGTACCGCCGAGGTGACCCTCGGCGGCGTGGATACCGCGGCGCTGTCGTCGAAGACCATGGCCTGCCGCGATCACCCGGGGGTGTATTTCATCGGTGAGGTCGTGGACGTCACCGGCCACCTCGGCGGACACAATTTCCAGTGGGCATGGGCGTCCGGCCATGCGGCCGGCCAGCATGTCTGAACGTGTCCCCGCCCGGCGCCGCCATGGTACGGATTTATCGTGATGATCGGTCGTTTCGATTTCTCAATGCACCCGGCCGACTCCATACTTAGCATGGAATTTTTCTAACCAAGGGAGATTGAACCATGGACGTTCATATCGGTATCGACGAAGCCAAGCGCAAAGAGATCGCCGACGGCGTGTCCCGGCTGCTCGCCGACAGCTACACGCTCTACCTCAAGACCCACAACTTCCACTGGAACGTGACCGGGCCGATGTTCAACTCCCTGCACCTCATGTTCGAGGAGCAGTATACCGAGCTCGCCACGGCGGTGGATCAGGTCGCCGAGCGTATCCGTACCCTCGGGTTCCCTGCGCCGGGCTCGTACAAGCAGTTCGCCGAGCTCTCCTCGGTCGAGGAGGCGACGGACGTGCCCGAGGCCAAGGAGAT
>NZ_WNXE01000765.1:0-801 GCF_010993615.1 Arhodomonas sp. KWT
GCACACGGCACACGGCACACGGCACACGGCACACGGCACACGGCACACGGCCGTGCACGACCTACCGGTCTGCCAGGAGCGGGGCCAACCCGCGCGGCCTGTCACCGCCCGGGATCCCTGCCGTAGGTCGGCTGCGCCCGGCAGCCGACGATCACCGCCAGCAGCCCGGCATATCCGACGCTATCGCCGGCTGACGTGCGCTGCGACGGCGGCCGGCGGGCCCGCGTGGGTCGTGCACGGCCGCAGAGGCCGTGTGCGACAGCCCTACTGGCGGACGCGCACCCGGTAGGTGAGCGTCGTCTCGTCCCCGGCGGGGACGGACAGCCGCCAGCGGGCGGTGTCCGCGTCCTGCTCCTCGCTGGCGGGGCTCGCCTCGAGCAGCTCCCAGTCGCCGGCCATGTGTTCGACGACCTCCACCGTGCGGTTGTCCCTCCCCGCGTTGCTGACGGTCACCCGCCAGGCGATCTCGTGGGTGTCGTCGCCGATGCGTCGGTAGGCCGTGCGCCCGCGCTCCGCGCTCAGGTCGAAGGCCGTGCCCAGGGAGAGCTCGAAGGCTTCCCCCGGCGGGATGTGGTCGATGCGGTCGCCGCCCTGGTAGAGCGGGGCGTCGCCGGTGGCGTCGATCACGCGCACGGTGCCCGCCGGCAGGGGCACGTCGTTGCGGCCCCGGGGGGTGACCTCGGTGGTGACGGTCACCGGCGGCTCGTCGCCGCCCTGGCGCATGGCCTGGCCGCTCACCCGGTAACGGCGTTCCACGTCGACGGGCACGGCGTTGAGCAGCGGCACGCGCAGCCGCTCGCC
>NZ_WNXE01000766.1:0-801 GCF_010993615.1 Arhodomonas sp. KWT
GCGTTCGCGTTCACCAGCACCATCCCGTTCGGCTTCGAGCAGCCGGACCAGTACGAGGCCTGGTTCTACGAGCGCGGTGGCCTGGACATGGCCCGCGAGGCCTACGCGCAGGCGGGGCTGCACTACATCGCGCCCACGGTCTACGGCCAGGAGCCGATCCACTCGAAGTTCCCGCTGCACGAACTCGACGACATGAAGGGCAAGAAGGGCCGTTTCGTCGGCCTCGCCAGCGCGGTGATGGGGGCGTTCGACGTCGCGGTCACGCCGATGCCCACCGCCGAGGTATACCAGGCGCTGGAGAAGGGCGTCATCGACTTCGCCGACCGCGGTGACCTCACCGCCAACCTGGAGGCGGGCCTCGACGAAGTGGCGAAGTACGTGATCGTGCCCGGCTTCCACCAGCCGACCACCGCGACCAGCTACGTCGCCAACAAGTCCGCCCACGACAAGCTCCCGAAGAGCTACCAGGCCGCGCTCGCGGTGGCCGCACGGGAGGTCTCGGCGGCGCTGCGCCAGCACATCCTGGCCCAGGACGTGATCGCCCTGCGCAAGTTCCAGGAGCGGGGCTGCGAGGTCATCCATCTCGGCCCGGAGGTCGTCAAGCAGGGCCGGCCCACGGCGATGGAGGTCTGGCGCGAGACTGCCGGCGATAACAAGCTCGCCACGCGCATCCTCGACAGCCAGGTCGAGTTCATGAAGCAGCTCGGCCTCATCGGCTGAGCAGCGCCCCGTCCGCCCCGGGCAGCCGCCCGGGGCGTCCAGTCCCTAGGTGCAACCGGAACGCTCGGGTATGCCTGTTCT
>NZ_WNXE01000767.1:0-799 GCF_010993615.1 Arhodomonas sp. KWT
CGCACCCAGGGGGTCGCGGTCACCGACGTCGCCTCGTTCGTGGAACGGGAGACGGGCAAGCTCCAGCTCGAGGCGCTCGACCCGAGCTGGCTGGTGTTCTCCCCCGGGTTCATCGCCCAGCGCGGTTCCGATCTGGTCAAGCGCGGGTTCGATCTGACGGTCTCTGCACTGGTGTTGCTGCTTGCCGGTCCGCTGCTGCTCCTCGCCGTGCTCGCCATCAAGCTCGAGGACGGCTGGCATGCGCCGGTGCTCTACCGGCAGGCCCGGGTCGGCCAGGGCGGTCACGCCTTCGATGTGCTGAAGCTGCGGAGCATGACCACGGATGCGGAACGTCCCGGGGAGGCGCGCTGGGCCCAGCGTGATGATCCGCGGGTCACGCGGGTCGGCCGTGTGCTGCGCCGCTACCGTATCGACGAGCTGCCCCAGATCTGGAATATCGCGCGCGGCGAGATGAGCTTCGTCGGGCCGCGACCGGAGCGGCCCGCCTTCGTCGAGCAGCTCGCCGAACGTCTGCCTTACTACCGCGTTCGTCACGTGGTGCGCCCCGGGCTGACGGGGTGGGCTCAGATCAACTATGCCTACGCGGCCTCGGAGGAGGATGCCTTCGAGAAGCTGCGGTACGACCTTTTCTACATAAAAAACAGGAGCCTGAGGCTCGATCTCACAATTCTCCTGCAGACGGCCGAGGCGGTTTTCTGTGGTCGCGGCGTGCGCTGAATGCGACATGGATCTCGTTTTTACTATGTTGATCCCTGTTTTTGCACAGTTGCGCACGTTTTTCATGGCTGATAATTTGAAA
>NZ_WNXE01000768.1:0-797 GCF_010993615.1 Arhodomonas sp. KWT
GTGAGGGTGGTGAACGCGGGATTCACGCGCTCGATCACGCCGTTCGCGTCGGTGATCATCAGCGCCTGGCTGGTACGGAAGGCCTTGGCCAGCAGCCGCTGCTCGGCGGCAAGCGCCCGCCGTTCGCTGATGTCCTCCACGATCCCGTCGATCCAGCGCTCGCCGGCGCTGTCGCGGACCCGCGCGGTGACTGCGACCCAGACCTCCCGCCCGTCCAGCGTCCGCAGCGGCAACTCGCGGGCACGCAGCACACCCGCGCGCATCAGCTCGGCCGCCACTGCACGCGCCTGGGCGGAATCGGGGTGGAAAGAGGCGGCGGACCGGCCGATGAGCTCGTCGGGTGTCGCCGCCCCGAGGATCCGGGCCATCGCGGGATTGGCATCGGTGACCCGCCCGCCGTCAGCGGGGCGGCTGCTGTACACGCCCACCGGCAGCGACTCGAAGATCCGCCGGTAGCGCTCCAGCCACTGCTGATAGCGATGCGCGCGGGTGACATCGTGAACGATGGAGTGGAGGTACTCCCGGCCGTCGATGAACACGGGTCCCGAGTACACTTCCACCTCCCGCAGCTCACCGTTCGCGGTACGGTGGCGGAAGCGGAAGAAGCGCTCCTGCTCCCGGCGGGCCCGGTCGATCTCCCCCGTCAGCATGTCCGGGGCAAGCGTGTTCAGATCGCCGACGTGCAGGGTGGTGATCTGACCGCGGGTGTAGCCATAGAACGCGAGGGCCGAGTCGTTGGCGTCCGCGATACGCCCCGTCGCCGCCTCGATGAGCAGCTTCGGGGCAATGTTGAGGTG
>NZ_WNXE01000769.1:0-794 GCF_010993615.1 Arhodomonas sp. KWT
CGCCCTGTCCGGCAAATTCCCGGCTAATTCCGTTTGACAAACAGAGCGTCGGCGCGCGCTAATGTGAATCACAATAAAATCAAAAGCCGCACCATGGTATTCAAATACAAGGAGGGGGTGATGGCTGAGTTCTTTGTTTCTACTCAACTTCTGGAACGGCCACCAATCACACGGGCCGCATACTCGGATCGTACGGCGTGGATCATGGCGGAGATCGCGCGACTGGTCTACGAGCCGCTACCGTCCGAGGTGTCCGTGGACAACCTGGCGGAAGAGATTCGTGAAGCGGTTGTTTCCGGTCAGGCGGCAGACGCCGTGGAAGCGCTGGTGAGACGGGCGGTGGAATCGGAGTCAGGGGTGCCGACACATACGGTGGAGGCCCTGCGTGCGGCGAACTTCGAGCTGCTCGAGACATTTGCCCACGATGGCACCGAGGCGCTGCTGGCGCGCCTGAGCAAAACGGAGGACAGCGAAGAGGGCATGCTGATCCTGGCGTTTCGGGGAACCCAGCCGGGAATCACGGATGTGCTCACGGACGTGAAGGCGGATCTGGTGACAGCGCCTAAACAGGGACGTATCCACCGGGGATTCCTGGAGGCGTTCGAGCGCGTACGCGACGCCATCGAGCACGCCCTCGAAAAACATGCGGGTCCGCCCCTCTACATCACGGGCCACTCCCTGGGTGGGGCATTGGCGATAGTCGCAACTCGGTATCTGGAGCGCAATGGCACGGGCGCGTGCTACACCTTCGGGGGCCCCCGTGTTGGGGACGATGCGTTTTTCGAG
The DNA here is from genome assembly GCF_010993615.1 of Arhodomonas sp. KWT. Lineage (NCBI taxonomy): Bacteria > Pseudomonadati > Pseudomonadota > Gammaproteobacteria > Chromatiales > Ectothiorhodospiraceae > Arhodomonas > Arhodomonas sp. KWT. The sequence continues at coordinate 787 of NZ_WNXE01000769.1, forward strand.
GGGATAAA